>CAHJWV010000561.1 GCA_903643055.1 Burkholderiales bacterium
TGCTCTACATCGACCTCGACCACTTCAAGCCGGTCAACGACACCCACGGCCACCGCGTCGGCGATGAACTGCTGCGGCAATTCGCGCAGCGCCTGCAAAACCAGGTGCGGCCGACCGACGCGGTGGCGCGGCTCGGGGGCGATGAATTCGCGATCGCGCTGCCCGGCATCCGCGAGCTGTCCAATGCGCAGGCGGTGGCCGACAAGGTGGTCGCCGCGGCCCGTCAGGCGTTCGAGATCGATGCCTGGTCATTGCACGTCAGCGCCAGCGTGGGCGTGGCCTTCAGCAGCGATGTGCAAGGCGGCACCTGGTCGGGCCTGATCGAACGCGCCGACGTGATGCTTTACAAAGCCAAGCAGGCCGGCCGAGGCCGCAGTGCCTGAGGCGGCTCGTCGCCTGGGCTGAGCTTGCAAGACGAACTTCACCGCATGCTCAATCCTCCGCCCACCCTCGCACCCTCGCACCCCCGCACGACAGCACGCCACCGCGCAGCCTATCTCGCTCCGGCGAGCTCGCCCGCGGCTGAGATAACAACAGAGCATGGCGGAAGGTCTTCGAGGCCGGCAAGCCGCCGACACGGCGTACCCTTGGCCTGACATTCGAAGCTGCTGCCGGGTCAGCCCCACACGACCGGGCCGGCATCAGCAGAAGCGCTCCAATCACCTCGTTCATCACCTGTTGGGAGAAATGCATGCGTTGTCAGGCGAACCACCGGCACTCGATTTTCTGTGTCATTCCCCCGTATGTTCTGGAGCAGATCGCCAGGAACGGCAATGCGCAGCAACGCGCGGCCGCGTTGCGCACCCAGGCGGTCGACAGCACGCTGCGCTCCTTGCGCGTGGCCAGCCTGACCGCTGCCGCCCTTGCCCCTGCCCGGCCCCAGGCCACGAAGCCGGCGGTGGCCGTCAAGCGGCGCTCGGTCTACACCGCCAATGGCAGCGAAAGCCTGCCCGGCGAGCTGGTGCGTGCCGAAGGCCAGGCCGCCAGCGGCGACGCCACCATCGATGAGGCGTATGACGGCCTCGGTGCCACGTTCGACTTCTACGCGCAGGCCTACCAGCGCAATTCGATCGACGATGCCGGCCTGCCGCTCGATGCCACGGTGCATTTCGGCGAGCAATACAACAACGCCTTCTGGAACTCGACGCAGATGGTGTTCGGCGACGGCGACGGTCAGATCTTCAACCGCTTCACGATCTCGCTCGACATCATTGGCCACGAGCTGACCCATGGCGTCACCGAGCATGAAGCGCAATTGCAGTACTTCAATCAGTCCGGCGCGTTGAACGAATCGATCTCCGATGTGTTCGGCTCGCTGATCAAACAGTTCGTTCGCAAGCAGACCGCCGATCAGGCCGACTGGCTGATCGGCGAAGGCCTGCTGACGCCGAAGATCCATGGTGCTGGGCTGCGCTCGATGAAAGACCCGGGCTCGGCCTACGACGATCCGCTGCTGGGCAAAGACCCGCAGCCCAAGCACATGAAAGACTTTCTGAACACCTACGAAGACAACGGCGGCGTGCACACCAACTCGGGCATTCCGAACCACGCGTTTTATGCCACCGCCATTGCGATCGGCGGCTTTGCCTGGGAGAAGGCTGGCCGCATCTGGTACGACGCGCTGCGCGACCCGCGCGTCAAGGCCGACACCGCGTTCCAGGCCTTTGCCAGCGTCACCTTCGATGTCGCCAGCAAGCTCTATGGCGCCAGCAGCAAAGAGCGCCTGGGCGTGCAGGCCGGCTGGGATGCCGTCGGCATCAAGGTGTAGGCAAGGCCTAGGCAAAGCAGCACGCCATCAACGCCAACAGAAAGGCCAGCATGCGGATTCACTATCGCAGCAGCGGCGGCTTCGCCGCGATCCCCGGCCTGCAAAAGCCGGTGGAGATCGATGTCGATCAGCTCGACGAAGCGCAACGCGCCCTGTGGCAGCGGCGCGTGGCCGAGGCGTGCTTCTTCGAGATGCCCGAAGCCGTGGGCGTCGTTCCGCAGGGCGCGGCTGACTTGCAGGCCGACGTCGTGACGATCATCGATGGCGAGCGCAGCCACACGGTGCGCATCAAGGCGCCGCTCGAGAAGGGCCCGCTGCAGGAACTGCTTGCAGCGATCCGTCTGCAGGTGAATGCGCTGCGCGCATCGGCGCTGGCCGCACGCGCAGCGCCACCGTCAACCGCGGTGAAATGACGCTGCGATGGCGGCGCGGCACAGCAGCCCAGGCGCCTGTACCCTGCCCAGGCTTCAGCGAAAGCGCAGGTCGCAGCGGTCACCGATGCCATCGCGCCAGATCGACACGCGGCTGACCTCCAGGCCGGCCTCGCGCAAAGCCTGAGCCACAAAGGCGCACAGGTTTTCGAGCGTTGGCGTCTTCAGCCCTGGCACTTCGTCCAGAAACTGGTGATCGAGGCGCTCCCGCACCGGCGCCAACGCGCGGCGCAGCAAGCCGAGGTCGAAGACCATGCCGGTGTCTGGATCGGGCTGGCCGGCCACCGACACTTCGGCGTTGTAGGTGTGGCCGTGGATGCGCGCGCTGGATTCGGCTTCCAGCTCACGGCGCAGTGTGTGGGCAGCGTCGAAGAAAAAGCGCTGCGAAATTTCGTAAATCATCGGATACCAACCACTTTGTGCGTTTGAACGCTGAGCCGCCAACGCGGGTCGGCCAGGCATCGCTCAATGGCCCATTGCGTGTTTTGCCGGGCCAACAGGCCATCCATCGGCTGCAGCAACCGGTGCGTGAACGGCAGCGCGGCCAGCGCTTCCAGGTCGAGACCTTCCTGCGGCACGACCACCTTCAATTCATCGCCTTGCAGCAGGCGCAACGGGGCGCCGGCCTTCGGGCTGACGCAGACCCAGTCGAGCCCGTCGGGCGCGTCTTGTGTGCCGTTGGTCTCGACCGCGATCTCGAAGCCGCGCTCGTGCAATGCAGCCACCAGAGGCGCATCGACCTGCATCAAGGGCTCGCCGCCCGTCAGCACGCAGAACGGCCGCACGTCGGGCGATGTCCAGGTGACGGCCAAGCGGTCGGCCAACAGCGCGGCGGTCACGTATTTGCCGCCCCAGGTGCCATCGGTGCCGACGAAATCGGTGTCGCAGAACTGGCAGACGGCCTTGTCGCGGTCCTGCTCGCGTCCCGACCACAGGTTGCAGCCGGCAAAGCGACAAAACACCGCCGGCCGGCCGGCGTTCGCGCCCTCGCCTTGCAGCGTGTAGAAGATTTCTTTCACCGAGTAAGTCATGGCACGGCCAGCGCAGGCGCTGGGAACGGGTCGTCAGGCAGAGGGGCGGCCGTGGCCGCAAGGTGTCTTGCAAAGAAGACGCAGGGCCGTATTTTCAGGCATTCGCGAAGCGGCAGCTGCGGCGAGGCCTTGTATGCGTTTCGCAGTGCAGGACATCTCAACGCCTTTGCGGCCGGTGGCAGGCCGCTCAACGAGGCAAGCTGCGCACAACGGCCCTGACAATGCCTGGGCGGATTTTGAATCGAACCTCCATGAGCACGCTTTCTTCGCCGCACGGCTCCATCCGCCGTGTGCATTCCTTGATCACGAGCCTGGTGGCCGGACTGGTGCTGGCACTGTTCCACCCTCCGGCCACGGCGCGCCCCGCTGCTGCGCCTGCAGTGGTGCCGCCCGCTGCAAGCGCGCCGGCCAAACCCACCGCACTGAAGCCGGCGCCTGCACCGGCCGCGCCGTCGGTGACCGTCATCAACACCTTCGTCGCCGACCCCTTGATGCAGCAGCGCGTCGACGCGCTGTTGCGCAAGACGAAAGCCGATCTGGTGTTCATCAAGGGTGGCAGCTTCAGCATGGGCGATTTCGGCGCCAGCCGCGGCGGGCCGGATCAGCCCGAGGCCAAGCCGGCGCATGAGGTCAAGCTGGACCCTTTCTCGATCGGCCGCTTCAAGATCACTCACGAAGACTTCGATGTGTTCAGCGACGCCATAGGCGCGCCGCGCATTGCGGCGGCCCAGTTCGACAGGCGTTATCGCGCCGCCTCGAACGTGCCGGCGGGTGTGAACTGGCATGAAGCCAAGGCCTATTGCACTTGGCTGGCATCGCAAACCAGGCTGGCCTTCGATCTGCCCACCGAGGCGCAGTGGGAGTTCGCCGCGCGAGACCGTGGCAAGCCGGTGCTGTGGCCGACGCAGACCGGCCGCATCGAAGAAAAGAGCGCCGCCACCAGCGCCGAGCAATACCAGGCGCTGATGCCCACCTACACCTGGGGCACGCCAGTCACGCACCCGGTGGGCAAGTTCCCGCCGTCGCCGCTGGGCTTGTACGACATGGGATTCAACGGCTGGGATTGGGTCGAAGACTGGTTCGATCCCAGCTACTACGCGCGCTCCGATGCGACGAACCCGCGCGGCCCGAGCACCGGCACCGAAAAAGTTCAGCGCGGCTCGACGCTGGACACACCAGAGACCGCGATCACCACCTACCGCCAGCACCGCAACCCCATCAGCCGGCCGCAAGTGAGCCAGGAAGGCAGCACGCTGTCGGAGCGCAACATCGCCTCGGGCTTTCGCTGCGTGCTGAACCGGGCGCTGCCGGTCTTGCCCTGACGCGCGTTGACCTACATTGGCGTCCTGGGTCCGAGGGCCTGGCGGCTCGGTTGAAGCCCTGGCCGGCCCCATGAAAAGAAACGAAACATAAGGATGCCTGCCCGAGACGACAGCGCATCCCGCTGAGCCGACCATGCCTTCATGTTCAACCGACATGAAGGACGACAAATGAAAACCTGGATCAAGCGCGTGCTGATCGGCAGCCTGGGCGCATCCGTGCTGCTCGGTGGCCTGGCTGCCTGCGCCGGCCATGGGCCCTGGGGCTCATCCGCCAGCGAGGCCGACCGCGCCCAATGGCGCGGCCGAGTGATCGAACGCGTGGCGGGCAAGCTGGACCTGGACGGCCCCCAAAGGGCCAAGCTGCAGATCTTGTCGGACACGCTGGCGGCGCAGCACAAGGCCGTCGTCGGCACGACATCACTGCCCGAGGAAGCGCAGGCGCTGATCGCCGGCCGGCAGTTCGATCGTGTGAAAGCACAGGCCTTGATCGATGAACGAACCCAGGCCGTGAAAGAGGCCTCGCCCGCGGTGATCGCCGCTTTCAGCGATTTCTTTGACAGCCTGCGCCCCGAGCAGCAACAGAAAGTGCGCGAGGTGTTGAGCAAGGGAAGG
>CAHJWV010000562.1 GCA_903643055.1 Burkholderiales bacterium
GTCCGCACCGGCCCTGCAACCGAACATGCCGCGCGCCGTGACCGGCACGGCGCCCGGCAGCGCACGCAAGCTGCGCCGCGCCGGCCGCCTGCTGGCGGCCGTGGGCGCTGCGTCACGCACTGACGAACCGATTGCCATCGTCGGCCTCAGCGGCCGCTACCCGCAGGCCATCGACGTCGAGGCGTATTGGCAGAACCTGCGCGACGGCAAGGACGGCATCACCGAAATCCCGAAGAGCCGCTGGGACTGGCGCGACTACTACCAGGACGGCCGCGAGGCCGAGGGCGCGCACTACAGCAAGTGGGGCGGCTTCATTGAGGGCGTCGATACCTTCGACCCGCTGTTCTTCAACATCCCGCCGGTCGATGCCGAGTTCATCGACCCGCAGGAGCGGCTGTTCCTGCAGCACGCGTGGATGGCGATCGAGGACGCCGGCGTTACCCGTGCCAGCCTGCAGATTCCGCACGACACGCTGGAGGCCGGCCAGGTCGGCGTCTACGTCGGCGTGATGTACGGCGAATACCAGCTCTTCGGTGCCGAGGCCAGCCTGCAGGGCCAGCGCATGGGCGTGCCGGTCAGCTACGCGAGCGTGGCCAACCGCGTGTCGTACCTGCTCAACCTGCACGGCCCGAGCATGACGCTGGACACGATGTGCTCGTCGTCGCTGACCGCCATCCACCTCGCCTGCCAGGATTTGAAGCAGGGCCGCACGGCGCTCGCGATCGCCGGTGGCGTGAACGTAACGATCCACCCGAACAAGTATTTGATCTTGAGCGCGGGCCAGTTCATCTCCAGCGATGGCCACTGCCAGAGCTTTGGTGAAGGCGGCGACGGCTACATCCCCGGCGAAGGCGTCGGCGCGGTGGTGCTCAAGCGCCTGTCGGATGCTCAGCGCGATGGCAACACGATCTACGGCGTCATCAAGGGCAGCGCGCTGAACCACGGCGGCAAGACCAACGGCTATTCGGTGCCGAACCCGAAGGCGCAGGCCAGCGTGATCGATCAGGCGCTGAAGGAATACGGCATCGACGCGCGCCACATCAGCTACATCGAGGCGCACGGCACCGGCACCAAGCTCGGCGACCCGATCGAGATCGCCGCGCTGAGCCAGGTGTTTCGCCGCTACACCAACGAGTGCGGCTTCTGCGCGATCGGCTCGGCGAAGTCGAACATCGGCCACTGCGAATCGGCCGCCGGGATTGCCGGGCTGACCAAGGTGCTGCTGCAGATGAAGCACCGCCTGATCGCGCCGTCGTTGCATTCGACGGTGCTGAACCCGCACATCGACTTCGCGGTCACGCCCTTCGTCGTCAACCAGTCGCTGCGCACGTGGGACGCGCCCGTGATCGATGGCAAGTCGGTGCCGCGCATGGCCGGCATCTCGTCCTTCGGTGCCGGTGGATCGAACGCGCACCTGATCATCGAGGAATACGTGAGCACCGAGGCCGTCGGCGCAGAAGCGGAATCGGCGCCGGCAGCTCCCGTTTTGGTGGTTCTGTCAGCCCGCACCGCCGACCAGCTGCTGCAGAAGTCGCGCGATCTGCGGGGCTTCCTGACCCGGCAGGAGGGCGTGATCGACATCGCCTCGCTCGCCTACACGCTGCAGGTGGGCCGCGAGGCGATGGACCACCGCTTCGCGGTCGTTGTCGATTCGGTCGCGCAGCTGGCCGAGGCGCTGCAGGCGCATGCGGACGGCGAGCGATCCATCGAGCACGGCTTTGCCGGGCAGGTGACCCGCGACGAAGACGGCATCTCCGGCCTGGCGCAAGACGAAGACATGCGCGAGGCGATCGACAAATGGATCGCGCGCCGCAAGCTCGCGAAGCTCGCCGAGCTGTGGGTCAGGGGCCTGGGATTCGACTGGCGCGAACTCCACGCGGGCCGTGCGATGGGCCTGATGAGCCTGCCGGCCTATCCGTTCGCGAAAAATCGCTACTGGGTGGGCGACCGCATGCGCAAGCTCGCGGGTGCATCGGCCAAGGCTTCCGTGCTGCACCCGCTGCTGCACACCAACACCTCCGATTTCTTCCATCAGAGCTACGCCTCGGCCTTCCGCGGTGACGAGTTCTTTCTGGCCGACCACCGGCTGGCTTTCGCGGGCGAGGCGCCGCGCGCGGTGCTCCCGGGCGTGGCCTACCTGGAGATGGTGCGCGTGGCCGTCGAGCAGGCCTGGCCGGCCGATGGTGAGCCGCGGCAGCTGACGATCCGCCACGTGGCCTGGGCGCAGCCGCACCTCGTCGACGGCAATCAGGCGCCGCTGTCGGTCGCGTTGTCGGCCACTCACGACGGCAGCCTGGCCTTCGAGATCAGCAGCCGGCCGAGCGGCGCGGCCGAACCGGTCGTGCACTGCCAGGGCCAAGTGGAGGTGGCCATCCCGCTGGCCGCCGAAGTGCTGGACCTGGCGGCACTGCAATCCGCGCTGGCAGCGCAGGGCGCGATGGCACCCGTGGATGCGGGCGGCGTCTACGACCATTTCCGCGCGATGGGCCTGCACTACGGTCCGTCGTTCCGCGGCCTGCGCCGCTGGCAGCGTGGGCAGGGCCAGTTGTTGGCCGAGTTGGTGTTGGCCGAATCCGCCGATGAGCAACTGGCCGTCTACGGCCTGCACCCGGCGCTGCTCGACGGCGCATTGCAATCTGCGCTGGGCCTTGCCGACCTGCAGGCCTTGCCCGCGGAGCCCGCGGTGCCGTTCGCGCTCGATGCGCTCACGGTGATGGCGCCGTGCACGCCGCACATGCGCGCCTGGGTGCGCGAAGCGAGTGGGGGAGGCGAAATCCGAAAGGTCGACATCGACCTCTGTGACGCCGACGGCCGGCTGTGCGTGCGCCTCGCCGGCCTGGCATCGCGCACGATGCCCGCCGAGGCCGCGCGCCGCGCCGTGCTGATGGCCTTGCCGGTCTGGGAGCCGGCCATGGCCGCGGTGCCCACCTTCACGCGGGCCGGCCGCCGCCATGAGCTGTTGCTGTACGGGCTGCCCATGCTCGACCTGCAGAAGCTGGCCACGGCGCTGCCGGGCTGCAGCGTTCAGTCGCTCGACGACGTCGGCGCGGGCGCCGCTCCGGCGGAGCGTTATCGTGCGCTTGCGCTTGCGCTCTTCGAGCGCCTGCAATTGCTGGCCCGTGCGCCTGAAGCCACGCCGCCGCTGTTGCAGCTGGTGCTCGGCGGTGCGGCCGAGGCATCGGCCGATGCCTCCCTGCTGGCCGGGCTCTCTGGCCTGGTCGACACCGCGCGCCTGGAGCATCCACAGCTGATCGGCCAAGTGCTGTTGGTCGGCGCCGATGTGAATGAGGGCGCCGTGGCCAGCGAGGTTCAGGCCGCTGCCGCCTGCCCGGCGGAGACGCTGCTGCGTTGCACCGGCACGTTGCCACAGCGCGTGGGCTGGCAGGTCCTTGAAGAGCCGGCGGACGAGATCGCAGCGCCGGCCTGGCGCGCCCACGGCGTCTACCTGATCACCGGCGGGCTCGGTGGCCTGGGCCGGTTGTTCGCGCAAGACATCCTCGCGCAGGCGCCCGGCGCGGTGGTCGTGCTCACCGGCCGGGGACCGCTCGATGCGGCACGGCAGGCGCAGCTCGATGCGCTGGTCGCGCCATCTGCCTTGCAGCCTGCGGGCCGCGTGGTCTACCGCGCGCTCGACCTCGGCGATGCCGAGCAGGTGCGCGCGGTGGTCGAGGCTGTGGTCGCCGAGTTTGGCGGCCTGCACGGCGTGTTGCATGCCGCCGGCATGACGCGCGACCGCCTGCTGCTGCAGAAGACGGCGGCCGAGTTTGACGAAGTGCTGGCGCCGAAGGTGGCCGGCACGCAAGCGCTCGATCTCGCGACGCAACACCTCGCGCTCGAGGTGTTCGCGCTCTTCTCGTCGGTGGCCTCGGCGCTCGGCAACGCCGGGCAGGCCGACTATGCCGCCGCCAATGGCCACATGGACCGCTTTGCAGCGCTGCGCCAGGCGCGCGTCGCCGCGGGGCAGCGCCAGGGCCGCACGGTCTCCATCCACTGGCCGCTGTGGCAGGACGGCGGCATGCAGCTCGATGCCGAGACGCTGCGCCTGATGACCGAGGCTTCGGGCATGGTGCCGCTTGGTGCGGCCCAGGGCCTGCGGGCCTTCCACCGCAGCGTGGCGCTAGACGCCGCGCAGGTGCTGGTGATCGAAGGCCAGCCGGAGCGGCTGCGCCGTGCGTTGCAGCGGCGCCATCCCGTGCCAGTGGCCGTCTCGGCCGAGCCGGAACCTCGGGTCGCCACGGCGCCGGCAGGTGCTAACCCACTTCAAGAGCGTGCCCAGCGCTACCTGATCGAGCAGTTCGCCGGGCTGATGAAGATGCCCGCGCATGAGGTCGATGCAAAGTCGCCGCTGGAGCAGTACGGTATGGATTCGGTGCTGGCGATGAAGCTCACGAACCAACTCGAACGCAGCTTCGGCGCCTTGTCGAAAACCTTGTTCTTTGAATACCAGAACATCGCAAGCCTGGCCGCTTACCTGGTGAAGGCTTTCCCGGACGCGGTACGTGAGAAGACGGGCGGGGCGCCGGTGGCGGCGGCCTTGCCCACCGCGGCCGCGGCATCGCCCGTCGTCGCTTCATTGCAGGTTGCAGGCCGGGGATGGCCACGCGCCAAGGCCACCCCCAGCGCTTCAGGCGCCTTGGCGCCTGTGGCCGCAGGGATCGATGAGATCGCGATCATCGGCGTCGCCGGTCGCTATCCGCAGGCCGACGATCTGCATGCGTTCTGGCAGAACCTCCAAGCCGGCCGTGACTGTGTCACCGAGATCCCGCAGGAGCGCTGGGATCACGCGGCGTATTTCCACCCGGCGCGCAACCAGCCCGGCAAGAGCTACAGCAAGTGGGGTGGCTTTCTGTCGGGCATCGACCAGTTCGATGCGCTCTTCTTCAGCATCTCGCCCAAGGAGGCTGAGCTGATCGACCCGCAGGAGCGGCTGTTCATCGAGACGGTGTGGGAGACGATCGAAGACGCCGGCTACAGCAAGGAGGCCATCGGCCGCCACCGCGTCGGCGTCTATGTGGGCGCGATGTGGGGCCAGTACGAGCTGTATGGCACCGCGCCGGGTGTGTCCGGCACGCCGAGTTCGTCGTTCGCGTCGATCGCCAACCGCGTGTCGTATTTCTTCGACTTCCACGGCCCGAGCCTCGCGCTCGACACGATGTGCTCGTCGTCGTTGACCGCGATTCATCTGGCCTGCGAGGCGCTGCGCCAAGGCGGCATTGATGTTGCGATCGCCGGCGGCGTGAACGTGTCGGTTCATCCGAACAAATACCTCGGCCTGAGCCAGGGCAACTTCGCATCGACCGATGGCCGCTGCCGCAGCTTCGGTGAAGGTGGCGATGGCTATGTGCCGGGCGAGGGCGTGGGCGCGGTGCTGCTGAAGCCGCTGCGCCGCGCAATCGCCGATGGCGACCAGATTCATGCGGTGGTCAAGGCCAGTGCCATCAACCATGGCGGTAAGACCAACGGCTACACCGTGCCGAACCCGGTCGCGCAGGCCGAGTTGATTCTGGAGGCGCTGAACAAAGCGCGCATTGACCCGGCGACGTTGGGTTACATCGAGACCCATGGCACCGGCACGTCGCTCGGCGACCCGATCGAGATGACGGGGCTCGTGCGCGCATTCGAAGCGGCCGGCCAAGGCCTTGACGGGCAGAAGCAGTTCTGTGCGATCGGCTCGGTCAAGTCCAACATCGGCCACCTGGAAGCGGCGGCGGGGATTGCGGCAGTCACCAAGGTGCTGCTGCAGTTCAAGCATCGGCAACTCGTGCCTTCGCTGCATGCCGACCCGCTCAACCCGCACATCGATTTCGAGCGCACGCCCTTCCATGTGCAGCGCAGCTTGAGCGAATGGCAGCGCAAAGACGGGCAAGCACGCCGCGCGGCGGTCAGCTCGTTTGGGGCCGGAGGTTCCAATGCCCATTTGATTCTTGAAGACTTTGCGCCGGTGCGCATACAGGCAGGGGTGCCGCGGCCCGAGGCCTTCCTGCTGTCGGCCAAGACACGCCCAGCCTTGCTGGCCTATGCCCAGCGGATGATCGGCTTCCTGGCGCGCGAGCCCGAGGTCTCGCTGCAGGATGCGGCCTACACCTCGCAGCTGGGCCGCACGCCGATGGCCGAGCGGCTGGTGGTGATTGCCTCCAGCGTGTCGATGCTCCACGAGACGCTGCAACGCTGGTTGTCGCAAGCGCAGGCCGATGTGCCGGCCCAGCGTGCGGTGGTGATCGACGGCGTGCATGAAGGCAGCACGCGTGCCGGCCAGGCTAACGCGGCCGCCTTGATCGATGGCGTCGCGGGGCGTGCCTTCATTCAACTCACCTTGGCACAGCGCGACCTGACGAAGCTGGCCAAACTGTGGATCGCGGGGCTGGAGATCGACTGGCAGCCGCTGCATGCGGCCGACTCGGCACAGCGCATTTCATTGCCGACCTACCCGTTTGCCCGTGAGCGCTATTGGATCGATGTTGCCCCATCGGCGGCTGCGGCGCCTTTGTCGTCGAAGTCGCCTGCGGCGAAGCTCGCAAAGGAGGCCTCGGCAATGCCGAACGAGCCGAGACAGTTGCTTTACTACCGCAGCGAATGGCAACCGATGCCATCGACCCGCGACCCGGATCATCGGCTTTCCCATTCAGGCCCGCTGTTGTTGCTGGGCTTGAATCAGCAGATGGCTGACCGCATGGCTGAGCGTGGGGCTGCAGACCAGGGGGTGCCGCCAAGGGAGCCGGCCCGCATCACCGTCGTGAGTTTCGGCGATCGCTATCAACAGCTCGGGCCGAACCGATTCAGCCTGGGGCCGCACGCCGATGCCGACGCCGCCTTGCTGATCGAAGCTTTGGCAGCGCAGGGGCTGCTGCCCCGAACCGTCGTTCATGCGGTGGCGGGCGGGCTCGGTGTGTCGCAGCAACTCGATCAGGGCCTGCATGCGCTGCATGCGCTGTACCGTGCAGTCATGTCGCACAAGCCCAAAGAGGGCTTGCGGCTGGTTTGCGTGGATGCGCCCACCGCCGAGGCTGGTGCCGAAGGCACCGCACTTCATCAGGCGCTGGCCGCTTACCTGAAGAGCCTGGCGCTGGAGAATCCGAGGCTGCAGTGGAAACGGCTGGCGCTGCCAGTCGATACAGCCCCGGCAGAGGCCGCCGGGCGAGTGCTCGATGAACTGGCCGAGTTGCGCTGGCAGAGTGCCGATGTGCGTCATGGCGATCCAAGCACATCGAAGAGCAAGGCGGGTTCTCATCGAGAGATCAAGGTGCTGACGCCTCTTCAACCGCAGCCCGCGCAAGGGGCGGGGCCGGCAGGTGGCGCGTTGAAGCACCGGGGGGTCTACATCGTCACGGGCGGTTTGGGCGGGCTGGGCTATCTCTTCAGCAAGCACCTGGTCACGCAATACCAAGCCCGGCTGGTGTTGAGCGGCCGTTCGCCGCTGAATCCCGATCTGCAGGCGAAGCTGGACGCGCTGAATGCCGCAGGGCGCGGTACGCAGGTCATTTATGTGCAGGCGGATGTGGCCGATGCGGCGCAAGCCCAGGCCCTTGCCGGTGAAGCGCGGCAGCGCTTTGGCGCCATCCATGGCGTCATCCACAGCGCGGGTGTTCACCACGATGCGTTTGCGTTGAACAAGACGCGCGACGAGATGGCTTCGGTGCTGTCGGCCAAGGTCGATGGCACGCTGAACCTTGACCGCGCCACGCAGGCGGATCGGCTGGACTTGTTCGTGATGTTCTCGTCGGTCGCCGGCGCCTTTGGCAACCTGGGCCAGTGCGACTACGCGTTCGCGAATGGCTTCATGGATGCGTTCGCCGAACAACGGCAAGCGATGGCCGCGCGCGGTGAACGCTCGGGCCGCAGCCTGTCGATCAACTGGCCTCTGTGGGCCGAAGGCGGCATGCGCATTTCTGACAGCGATGCCCAATTGATGGCGCAGCGCTCGGGCATGTCGGCGTTGCCGACCGAGCAGGGGCTGCAATGCTGGGACCACCTGCTGCAATCAGATGACGCGCAAGGCATCGCGCTGTATGGTGTTCGCTCGCGGATCGAGGCTTATCTCTCGCGTGAGGGATCGCAAGCAACGCAACAAGCGCAGCAAAGCAAGCCGTCAGACAAACGGGTGGCGCTGCCTCTCGCCAGGACCGCCACCGCGCTGCGCGACTCGGCCGAGGCTTACCTCAAAGGGTTGCTCGGTGAAGAGATCAAGCTGCCGGTGGACCGCATCGACGCGCAAGAGCGCTTCGAATCCTTCGGGGTGGACTCGATGATGATCAACCGCATCAATGTGCAGTTGGAGCGAGACTTCGGAGCGTTGCCGAAGACACTGTTCTACGAGTATGCAACGATCAATGAGCTGGCTGCTTACCTGATTCAGGAGTTTCAGCTGGAGCTGGCCACGCGCCTGGCCGAGCCGGCGGAAGTCATCGTCCCGGCGATGGATGAAGCGGTGAGCATGGACCTCGACGAGCGGCCGGATGCGCTCTTGCCGAGGCAGGCGCTAGGCGACGATGAGCCGGTGGCGATCATCGGCGTGCATGGCCATTTCCCGCGCTCCGAATCGATGGCCGAGTATTGGCTGAACCTGAAGGAGGGCCGCGACCTGATCGTCCTGGTTCCGCAGAGTCGTTGGGACGCGAACGGATTCTTCGACGCCGACCCTGAAGGCGCGAAGCAGGGCAAGATCTATTGCAAGTGGGGCGGCTTCATCGAAGACGTCGATCAGTTCGATGCGGCGTTCTTCAGCGTCTCGCCCGAGGACGCGCGGATGATCGACCCGCAGGAGCGCTTGTTCATCCAGTCGGTCTGGGCGGCCGTGGAAGATGCCGGCTACACGCGCGACAGCCTGAAGAGGCGGCACCCCAAGGCGAAGAGCGCCGATGTCGGCGTGTTCGTCGGCGTGACGACCAACACTTATCACCTGTTGACGACGCCGGCGCAGGAGCTGGGCCACACCATGTCGCCCGGCTCGCTGCCGTGGTCGATCGCCAACCGGGTGTCTTATTTCTTCGATTTCAAGGGCCCGAGCCTGCCGATCGACACCGCGTGCTCGTCGTCGCTGGTGGCGATCCACTCCGCCTGCGAAAGCTTGAAGAAGAAGGAATGCCAGGTGGCGGTGGCCGGCGGCGTGAACCTCTATCTGCACCCGGCGAAGTACCAGTCACTGTGCCGCCGGCGCATGCTGGCGGTCGATGGCAAGTGCCGCAGCTACGGCGACGGTGACGATGGCTTCATTCCAGGCGAAGGTGTGGGCACGGTGGTACTCAAGCCGCTGGCGCAGGCATTGGCCGACCGTGACCACATCTACGGCGTGGTCGCGGCCAGCGTGAGCGAGCACGGCGGGCGTTCCAATGGCTACTCGGCGCCGAACCCGAACTCGCAGGCCTTGTTGATCGAGCAGGCCCTGAACAAGGCGGGCCTGGAGCCGGAGTCGATCGGCTATGTCGAAGGCCATGGCACCGGCACGCAGTTGGGCGACAACCTGGAGGTGGTCGCTTTGACGCAGGCCTTCCGCAAGCGCACGCAGAAAAAGCAGTTCTGCCCGCTCGGCTCGGTGAAGGCCAATGTGGGCCATTCCGAGTCGGCGGCCGGCATGGCCGGCGTCTTGAAGATCCTGCTGCAGTTCAAGCACCGGCAACTCGCGCCGACCATCCATTCCGACAAGGCCAACCCGAACATCGACTTCGCGAACTCGCCTTTTTATCTGCAGAACCGGCTCGCGCCCTGGGACGCCAAAGACGGGCAGCCGCGACGCGCGATGATCAATTCCTTCGGGGCCGGGGGGGTCAATTCGTGCCTGATCTTTGAAGAGGCCCCGGCGCAACGAGTGTCTGCCGGGGGCTCGCACAGCGGGCGATCGCAGCTGATCGTGCTCTCGGCCAAGAACGAAGTGCAGCTGAAAAAGGTGGCTGCGCGCCTGCGTGACCATGTGCAAGCCGATGCCCAATTGCCCTTGGCCGCGCTGGCCTACACGCTGCAAGTCGGGCGCGAAGCCATGGATGCGCGGCTGGCGGTTGCCGTCGCCAGCAACGACGAGCTGTCGCAAATGCTATCGGCTTATGTGAGCGGCATGATGCCGGCCTCGCTGATCGCCGCCCGTGTCGAGCCGCACCGCCGGAAGAAGGCGCCGACGCCGGATGATCGTGCGCAAGCGAAGGCGATGTTCGAAGCCGGTGATTGGCCTGCGCTAGCGCGGTTGTGGGTCGACGGGAACATCATCGATTGGGACGATGTTCACGGTGCGTCGGCCCCGCACAAGCTGCCGCTGCCAAGCTATCCGTTCGCGAAAGAGCGCTACTGGGTGTCGGATGCGCAACCCTTGCGTGAGGCCACCAGCCTGGCGCCTGCGGCCGTTCAGTTGCATCCGCTGTTGAACAGCAATGTGTCGACCTTGAAAGAAGTGGCTTTTACATCGTTGCTGTCGGGCCAGGCCTTTTATGCGCGAGACCATCAGGTGAAAGGCGAGGCGCTGTTCCCGGGTGCGGGCTTTCTAGAGATCGCTTGCGCGAGCGCGATGATGGCCGGTGAAGAGGCGCTGATTCGCATCGAAGACATCGTCTGGGTCCAGCCGCTGCGCTTGAGGAGCGGCACGCATGCGCTCAAAACCGTACTGCGGCCCAACGGGCAAAGCGCCGACTATGTGACTGTGTCATTCAATGACTACAACGAGCCAGTGCTGCATTCGGAAGGGCACGCGGTCTATGGCACCCGCGCTGGACATGGGGATGATGCGGCCCCAGCCCATTCCATTGCGGCGCTCAAGGCGCGAGCCGAGAAGACTTTTTCTGGCGCCGATTGCTACCGACTGTTCGAAGGCTTTGGTTTCGGCTATGGCCCGTGCTTTCAAACGCTGCAAGAGCTGCATGTCGGCCGTGGCTTCGCGCTGGCCCGCTTGCGCCTGGCCGACGAGCTGGCAAGCAGCTTCGACGACTACGTGCTTCACCCGACCTTGATCGACGGGGCCTTGCAAGCGGTGATTGGCGTTGCGGCTCAGGCATTACCCGGCGAGGCGAGCGTGCCTTATCTGCCCTTCTCGATGGATTCGATGGAGCTCGAACGGCCGCTGATGGCAAGCTGCTATGCGCTTGTCGAAGAGGTGATGTCAGGCGCTGCCCACACCGACATCCGCAAATTCAACATCCAGCTGTTGAGCGAAGGCGGTGAGCTGCTGGTGAAGCTGAATCACTTCTGCGTGCGTGCGTTTCGCCCGGCGCCGGCCCGTCCGCTTCGGCAGGTCGATGACCTGATGTTGTCGGAATGAAGGGATGCCGGGCGATTGAATCGGGAGTGGTCGTAAGCCGCGGTTCGAAGGCCCTTGAAAGGCCCAGGTGGCCGAACAAAAAATTGCCGATTCAAACCCGCGGTGACGTCGACGCCGCCTTTCGTCATGGTTTGGAAACATGTCGAAGCTATCTTCTGTGGAGAAAGCGGCCGTTGCCACTGGGCCTTTTGAAAAGCTCCGTGTAAAAATGGTGGGCGTTTCTCACGCCGATGTTTGGCGATAAGCGCGAGGTTTTCGATGTTGCGATCGAAATGATTGCAGGGGCGATCAACTCGCACCGCTTCGTCGCATTTCTGAACTCCAGGCTGGCCGCCAGATTCTGATGACCAAGCCTTGTGCCACCAAAGGGCGGAGCCTGCCCGAAGTTTGAAGAAAAGTAGCCGAGGTCCGTGTGGACAGATCCGACTTGGGTTTGGCGATTGAAGACGCCGGGCTTTCGCCCGAGGTTTTATTGATCAAGGTTTCTCGCCAGATCATGAAGAACAACAATTATTTGATCGTCGATCCGGTCAGCCGGCAGTCGGTGATCGTGGACCCTGCCTGGGAAATGGAAAAAATACAGGCTGCGGTGGCAGATTCAGAATCCAAGCTGAGCGGGATATTGATTACCCATACCCATTTCGATCACATCGATCTGGCCAAACCGATGGCCGATTTTTATCGTTGCCCGATATGGATGTCTCGGCAGGCTATTCAAACCTCCAGGGTTGAGGCGCGGCAACTGGTAGCGATCGATGAGCAAGCGTGGCAGGTCGGCGCCATGCGCATCCAGCCGATCCTCACGCCCGGCCACACACCGGGCTGTACCTGCTATCTGATCGGAAAAAACGTGTTCTCCGGCGATGTGCTGTTCGCCGAAGGCTGCGGCTTGTGCAAAAGCGAGTCGGCCGCCCATCAGATGTTTGACAGCCTCGAACGGTTAAAAACTCAATTAGAGCCCGATACCCGAATTTTCCCTGGCCACACCTATATGAGACCGCCGGGCCAAACTTATTCGGAGGTCTTGAGTTCCAACATGTATCTGCATTTCCGGGACAAGGAATCGTTTGCTGCCTTCCGTTTGCGAAAAGGCCAGAGCGAACGCAAGTTGTTTGATTTCATTTAAGTGGTTTGATTTCAGTTGGTACCCAGCGAGAATTTTTGAGCGATCGGCCGGCGCATGGGAAGCGGCGCTGACAGGCCGAAATGGCTTGCGTTCGCGTCTCCATCCGCCAGATAAATTATTCAGGCGCATCCGGTGAAATCACTGGGCTGCGACGCACTTTTGCGCACGTCATGCCAAGTTTGGCATGCGAATTATTAATCACCGGAGTAGCCCGTGAGTATGGTTGGAATTGAAGCGATGAATGCCTTTGCCGGTACGGCTTTCGTGGACGTCACGAAACTGGCGCGGCATCGCAAACTCGATATGAGCCGGTTCGAGAATCTGATGATGAAGGAGAAAAGCCTTGCGCTGCCTTATGAAGATCCGATTACGTTCGCCGTCAATGCAGCCAAGCCAATCATCGACGCGTTGAGCCCGGCGGAAAAAGACCGCATCGAAATGGTCATTACCTGCACCGAATCAGCCTTTGATTTCGGCAAATCGATGAGCACGTATTGCCACGAGTTGCTGGGGCTGAACCGGAACTGCCGCCTGTTCGAATTGAAGAACGCCTGCTATTCCGGCGTCGCGGGTTTGCAGATGGCGATCAATTTCGTGCTCGCGCGAACCTCGCCGGGCGCGAAGGCCCTGGTGATTGCCACCGACATCGCGCGTTTCATGGTCGAAGAAGGTGGTGATGCGCTTTCGGCCGATTGGTCGTTTGCCGAACCGAGCAGCGGCGCCGGCGCGGTGGCGATGCTGGTCAGCGACAAGCCTCATGTGTTCCAGATTGACGTGGGTGCGAACGGCTATTACGGCTATGAAGTGATGGACACCTGCCGTCCGTCACCCGATGCCGATGCTGGCGATACCGACCTGTCGCTGCTGTCTTATCTCAACTGCTGCGAAAACGCTTATCTCGAATACCAGAAGCGCGTCGAGGGTTCGAGCTTCAGCGAGACCTTTGCTTATGTCTCGTACCACACGCCGTTTGGCGGCATGGTCAAAGGCGCGCACCGCAACATGATGCGCAAGCTCGCGAAGGCCGCACCGGCCCAGATCGAAGCCGACTTTCAACGCCGTGTGACGCCAGGCCTGGTGCATTGCCAGCGCGTGGGCAACATCATGGGTGCAACCGCAGCGCTGTCGCTGGCGAGCACGATCGATCACGGCGAATTTGATGTGCCGCAGCGCGTGGGCGTGTTTTCTTATGGTTCGGGTTGCTGCTCTGAATTCTTCAGCGGCATGGCCCGCAAGGAAGGCCAAGAGCGGCTGCGCGCGATGAAGATCAAGGAAACCCTCGACAAGCGCTATGAGTTGTCGATGGAGCAGTACGACCGCTTGCTCGAGAAAAGCTGCGAGCTGAAATTCGGCACGCGCAACATGGTTCCTGATACCGCATTCATCGCGCAAGCCCGCACCGCGCTGAAGCAACCGACACTGTTTCTGAAGCAGATCAAAGAGTTCCACCGCGAGTACGAATGGGTATCTTGAACAGCCACTTCGATACCCTTCGGGTGCGGCTGGAAGATGACATTGGCTTCATTCAAATCCACCGCCCGGATGCGGCAAACGCGATCAACAGCCGCCTGATCGAGGAACTGGGCCAGGCCCTGCGCGCCTTCGATGGGCCGGCCAAGGTCGTGGTGCTGGAAGGCCTGCCCGATGTGTTTTGCTCCGGTGCCGACTTCAAGGAAATCCAGGGCCGCTTTGATGAAGGTGGGGCCGCCGCAGCTCAAGACCAGGACCCGGGGCCGCTGTATGACCTATGGAACCAGCTGGCCTGCGGGCCTTACATCAGCGTGGCCCATGTGCGCGGGCGCGCGAATGCCGGTGGCATCGGCTTCGTCGCCGCATGCGACATCGTGCTATGCGATGACAAGGCGAGCTTCAGCCTGTCGGAGTTGCTGTTCGGCCTGATGCCGGCTTGCGTGCTGCCCTTTCTCATGCGCCGCATCGGCTACGCCAAGGCCAACTACATGACCTTGATGACGCAGCCGATCTCGGCCAGCCAGGCCGTGGCCTGGGGCTTGGTCGACGGGTGCGAGGACAACAGCGACAACCTGCTGCGCAAGCAGCTGTTGCGGCTGCGCCGCTTGGGCAAGGACGGCATCGCGCGTTACAAGCGCTATGCGGGCAGCCTGGATGATGCGTTGCAGGCCTCGCGCCCGAAAGCCTTGGCGGCCAACCTGGAGGTGTTCTCTGACCCGAGCAACCTGCAGAAGATCTCGCGCTACGTCAAGACGGGCCGTTTCCCCTGGGAGGCCGATTGATGGCCGAGCCCGTGGTTGAAGTGACCGAGCTGGAACCCGGCGTCGTGCAGATCCGGATGCAGGACCGCGTCAACAAGAACACCTTCACCAATGAGCTGATCGCCGGGTTGACCGATGCGTTCGAAAGCATTCACGCGCGCACCGACTGCAAGGTCGTGATCCTGACCGGCTACGACAGCTACTTCTCCAGCGGCGGCACGCAAGAAGGCCTGCGCGACCTCTTCGAAGGCAAGTTCAAGTTCACCGACAAAGACCTTTACAGCCTGGCGCTGAATTGCCCGGTGCCGGTGATCGCGGCGATGCAGGGGCATGGCATCGGTGGTGGCTTCGTGATGGGCTTGTTCGCCGACTTCGTGGTGCTGGCACGCGAGAGCATCTACACGACCAACTTCATGAAGTACGGCTTTACGCCCGGCATGGGCGCGACCTACATCCTGCCGAAGAAGTTGGGCTTCAGCCTCGCCGAAGAAATGATGCTGACGGCATCCACTTTCCGCGGTGAAGAGCTGCAAAAGCGCGGCATTCCATTCCCGGTATTGCCGCGTGATGGCGTACTCGATCACGCCCGCGAACTGGCGCGCAACCTGGCCGAGAAGCCGCGCGTGTCGCTGATCACACTGAAGAGTCACCTCGTCGCGCCGCTGCGCGAAGAGCTGCCGAGCTTCATCGGCAAGGAGATCGCGATGCACGCGTTGACCTTCCATCAGCCGGAGGTCAAGGACCGCATCGAGGCCTTTTTCGGCAAGTGAGCCCGCGGGCGCATTGCCTTTCGTTTTTCATGTCTGTCAGGAGATAAGCGCTGTGAGCAAAGAGAAGGTATTTGAAGTCATCGTCGGCCACGTCCGCGAGGTGATCCCTGGCCTGGAAGACCGTCAGTTCCAGGCCAGCGATTCGCTGAAGGCGCTGGGCGCGAATTCGATCGATCGCGCCGACATCCTGATGATGACGCTGGAGACCTTGTCGCTGAACATCCCGTTGGTGGAGATGGCGCGGGCTGAAAACATCGGCGAGCTGGCCGACATCATCCATGCGAAGTCTTAGCCGGCCCGACATCGCGATCAGCGGGCTCGGCGTCACCTCATCGATCGGACAGGGCCAGGCTGCATTCACCGCCGCTTTGCTCGCAGGCCAGCACCGGTTCGATGTGATGCGCCGACCGGGGCGCCAGCGCCCGCCGTCGGGTACGCCTGGGGCTGTGGCCGAAGGTGCGGCGGAGCCCCTCTTTCTCGGGGCCGAGATGGCCGATCTGAAGATGCCGGAAGCGATACCGAAGAGCTTGTTGCGCACCGCGTCGCTGTCGGGCCAGGTGGCTTTGGCCACCGTCCAGGAAGCCTGGGATGACGCCCTCCTTTCGCAACTGGCGCCGCAGCGGATCGGCCTGGTGGTGGGGGGCTCGAACTTTCAGCAACGCGAACTGGTGCAGGCGCATGACGCTTACCGTGGCCGTGAGCAGTTTCTGCGGCCAACCTACGGCATGGCGTTTCTAGACAGCGACCTTTGCGGCTTGTGCACCGAGGCCTTCGGCATACGCGGCTTTGCCTACACCGTGGGCGGCGCGTCGGCCAGTGGCCAGGTGGCGGTGATCGAGGCCATTCATGCGGTTGAATCGGGCCGCGTCGATGCCTGCATTGCCGTGGGCGCACTGATGGACCTGTCGTACTGGGAATGCCAGGGTTTCCGCTCGTTGGGCGCCATGGGATCGAGCCGTTTTGCCGATGCGCCTGCGCTGGCATGCCGCCCGTTCGACCGCGATCGCGATGGCTTCATCTTTGGCGAGTCGTGTGGCGTGGTCGTCGTGGAAAAGGCTTCGGCAAAACGACTCGCACGTGCGCCTTATGCACACGTCACCGGATGGGCGATGGGCATGGATGCGAACCGCAATCCGAACCCGTCGGCCGAAGGCGAGGTCGCGGCGATCCGTGCCGCGCTGGACAAGGCACAGCTGGCGCCGAGCGACATCGACTACCTGAACCCGCACGGCACCGGTTCAACGATCGGTGACATCACCGAACTCGACAGCATTCGCCAATGCGGGCTGACCCACGCGTGGCTGAACGTGACGAAGTCCATCCTGGGCCATGGGCTCAGCGCTGCGGGCGCGGTCGAGTTGATCGCTGTTTTGCTGCAGATGAGGGCGCAGCGCCTCCACCCGAGCCGCAACCTCGACAACCCGATCGAGCCTTCGCTGAACTGGGTCGGACGCGAGTCCGTTCCTCATGTCATCGAGAACGCGATCAACCTCAGCATGGGGTTTGGTGGCGTCAATACCGCAGTTTGTTTGCAACGCGTGGCTTGATGCCGTTCGGGTGATGCGATCTCCGACACGACGGGGCCTCGCTCCCAGTCGGGCAACGCAGTTATCTCACCCGATCTCCTTTCCTCGATATTTGTTCGATTCGAATTTCTGAAGGCGCATTGATGAAGATCTACATGTTTCCTGGCCAAGGCTCCCAGTTCAAAGGAATGGGCGCCGATTTGTTTGATCGCTACAAAGACCTGACCGCGCAGGCGGATGGCATTCTGGGCTATTCGCTGAAAGAGCTTTGCCTGGAAGACCTGCGCGGTGAGTTGAACAAAACCCAGTTCACGCAGCCAGCGCTTTATGTGGTCAACGCGCTGTCGTATTTCAAGAAAATCGAGGAAACCGGCAAAACGCCAGACTTTGTTATTGGGCACAGCCTGGGGGAATTCAATGCGCTGATGGCGGCAGGCGGTTTCGATTTTGAAACCGGTTTGAAACTGGTTCAGAAGCGTGGCGAATTGATGGGGCAGGTTTCCAATGGCGCAATGGCAGCTGTTTTGAATGCCAGCAAAGCGCAGATCGAAGAAGCCCTGAAATCGAATGGTCTGAATAACGTTTATCTGGCCAATTACAACACCCCTTCGCAAATTGTGTTGTCGGGTTTGGTGGATGAAATTGCCAAGGCCGAACCTTTGTTCAAGCAAGGGAAAATGAGATATTATCCATTGGCCACCAGCGGGGCTTTCCATTCTGCCTACATGCGCGATGCAATGGAAAGCTTCAAAACCTTCTTGCAGGGGTTTCAATTCTCAGAACTGAAAATCCCGGTTCTGGCGAATGCCACGGCCCGGCCATATCAGAATGAATCGATTCTTGAAACCTTGGCAAGCCAAATCGCCCATACCGTTCGCTGGTCAGAAAGCGTTCAGTATTTGCTGGCACTGCAAGCCAGGC
>CAHJWV010000563.1 GCA_903643055.1 Burkholderiales bacterium
CGGCAACCTGCGCGGCGTCGTTGGCCTGCAGCTCGAGGATTTCGATTTCTCGGCACTCGGCGAAGAAGCCTTCGTGCCGACCACGAAGACCAAGCGCCAGTCGCTGTTCGTGCTTGAAGAACTGCCCTGGGTGGCCGGTACGCTGACCGCCGGTCTGCGGCTGGAGCATGTGCGCGTGAGTTCCGATGGCGATGTGGCCGATGCCGAAGAACCGAAGTTCGGTGCGGCCCGCAAACGCAGCTTCACCTTGCACAGTGCCTCGCTGTCCAACGTCTACAAGCTCGATCCGGCCTGGGCCGTGACGGGCGCATTCAGCCTGACCGAGCGCGCACCGACCTCGTTCGAGCTGTATGCCAACGGCCTGCATGCCGCCACCGGCGTGTTCGAGCGCGGCGACACCACGCTCGAGACCGAGCGTGGCACCAACCTCGACGTGGCTTTGCAATGGAAGGCGGGCGGCGATCACCTGCGCCTGGGTGCCTTCACCACCAGCTTCTCGCGCTTCATCTCGCTCGAAGCTTCCGGCGCTGATGCGACGGTGGATGGCGAAGACTTTCCCGAGTACCTGTTCCGCTCAGTGCGTGCCCGCCTGAATGGCATCGAAATCGAAGGCAAGCGCCGCCTGCTGGATTCATCGGTGTCGGTGGACCTGTCCGGCAAGCTCGACCTGACACGAGGCACCAACCGCGATACCGGCGAGGCGCTGCCGCGTGTGGCGCCGCTGCGCATCAACCTCGGGCTCGATACCGGCTACGGCGCCTGGGGCGGGCGTATCGAAGTCGACCATGCGGCGCGCCAGGGCCGCGTGCCGGCCACCGACGCGCCGACGGCAGGCTTCACGATCGCTAACCTGTCGCTGACGCGCAGCTTCAAGTTGAATGACAGCGCTGCACTGTGGTTTCTGAAGCTGACCAACGTGGGCGACAAGCTGGCCTACAGCGCGTCGACGGTGCAGACGGTTCGCGATCTGGCGCCGTTGCCGGGCCGTGGCATCAAAACCGGTGTGCGCGTGAGCTTCTGATCATGGTTAGTCGATAAACCGCAGTCACCGTCGTTGTGGTGGCGTCGTCCGACCCTCGGGCGCCGCCGCCACGGGACTGCAGGAACTGAATGAATCCACTGTGGTCATCGGCACCTTCGATGGCTCTGCGGCTGATTCCGCAAACTACCGGTGGGCCGGCCGGGTAGCAGCTCAACCCGGCCGCCCGCCGCTGGTCTGAACAACATCAATCAAATACAACCGCTGAGGCGGACAGGTGTGGATCGACGTTCGTGCAAGCCCGCTCGGCGAGCCAGGCCTGGCAGATCTGCGTGCGCGACTCCGGCTTCGGCCGCACCGAAGCGCAGACGCGGCAACTCTTCCAGCCCTTCAATCGGCTCGCAGCCGAGCTCGGCCTGATCCCCGGCACCGGCATCGCGCTGGCACTGGTGCAAAACCTGGTTCGCCTGATGGGCGGCGAGGTGTCGGTGAACAGCCAGCCAGGGCAGGACAGCAAGTTTTGCGTGGTTTTGCCGGCGACCTATCCGAGCGAGCCGGTGAAGCGGGCCGATGCAGTTGAGGCGGCCTGCGCGCTGGTAGCCGATGCCGCGCGGCCGGGCTTGTCACTGCTGTACATCGAAGACAACCGGGTCAACGTGCTGCTGGTCGAAGAGCTGATCGCGATGCGCGGGGGCCTGGAGTTGGTGGCGGTCGATGGGCTGTCAGGCGTCAGCGAAGCCTGTGCGCGCCGGCCCGAGGTGGTGTTGATCAACATGCAGTTGCCCGACATCGATGGCTTCGAAGTGCTGCGCCGCCTGCGTGCCGAGCCGGTGCTGGCATCGACAACGATGGTGGCGCTGTCAGCCAATGCGATGCCCGAGGACACCCGCCGTGCGCGCGAGGCCGGCTTCGATGACTACTGGACCAAGCCGATCGATTTCGCCGCGTTCCTCGGCGCGCTCGATGCGCTGGCGCTGCAGCATGCGCAGCGGCTGCAGGCGGTGGCGGTGGCGGTGGCGGATCGCTAGCGAGGCTGGTGGCGCGAGGCCCGGTGCGGGTGTTGAGATCGCTGAGAGGGGTGCGGCTTGCAATGGGGCCGATCACCCCGGCCGAAGAACATGTCGACGAAGGCCTCAGGCCTGGCCATCAAGGCCAACCGCCGATCTAACACAGCGGATGCGTCGGGCTCAAGGCGCGAGCCGCTCTCGCACCCAATGTTCAACGCTGCCCGCGCTAGCATCGGCCCGCCGATAACGCAGCCGGTCGTGCAGCCGCGACTTGCGGCCTTGCCAAAACTCCCAGCTGTCAGGCGACAGGCGAAAGCCGCCCCAGTGCGGCGGGCGTGGCGGGTTCAGTGCGTATTTCGCTGCGGCCTTCGCGGCCGACGTCACCAGCACGGCGCGCGAGTTGATCACCTGGCTTTGCGGCGAGGCCCAGGCACCCAGGCGGGAATCGAGCGGTCGCGATTTGTAATAGGCATCGGACTCCTCGGCGCTGATGCGCTGGACCTGGCCTTCGATGCGCACCACCCGTTCGAGCTCCACCCAATGGAACTGCAGCGCGGCCCACGGATGGGCGCCGAGTTCTCGGCCCTTGCGGCTGTCGTAGTTGGTGTACCAGGTGAGGCCTCTGGCATCGAAGCCCTTGATCAGCACCACGCGCGTCGAGGGCCGGCCGTTGTCGCCGACAGTGGCCAGCGTCATCGCATTCGGCTCGGGGATCTGCGCGTCCAGTGCTTGCTGCAGCCACAGGCCGAACTGCTCCAGCGGGTCGCTGCGCGAAGCCGTTTCGTCCAGCTCGGCGCGTTCATAACTCTTTCGAAGATCGGCAAGATTCGTCATCGGGCAAGTATAGAAACAAGCCTTGCTGCGCGGCCCGACATCGTGTCGATCACCTTTGTCCGCAATGTGTGCGAGCACTGGCACGGCCTAGGCGCATGCTGCTGCGCGGGTTTCCCTGGGGTGAGGCATCCATTGGTGATTTTGTCCACCCCCTACATCACGTTCGCTCTGCCTGCCTTCAGTGATGCCCCCACTGGTTTCCATCGGCATCCGCTTCCATCCTTGGGCAAGTCCGGACGCGGGGGAGGTTCGGGCACCGATTGATATCCATAGAGGAGTTGGCCGAATGAAATCGCGGCCTGCAGTCATCGTGCTTGCCGCCGGACGCGGCTCGCGCTTCCGGGGACTTCAGCACAAGCTGGCGCAAAGCCTGGGTGCGTCCACGGTCCTGGTGATGACGCTGGAACGCGTGCTGGCCAGCCACTTGCCGGTGGTCGTGGTCACAACCCAACCGCTGGCCGACACCGTGTCACGCTATGTCGCGACGCGCGACATCGTCGTGTTGCCCGCGGTCGGTTCGCCGGCGAGCCAGGAGTTGGGCATGGGCTATTCGATTGCTGCTGGCGTGGCTTCGCGCTCGGATGCCTCGGGCTGGCTGGTGCTGCCGGCCGACATGCCGATGGTGCAGGCGAGCACGCTGCAGGCGGTGGCGCGTGAACTCGA
>CAHJWV010000564.1 GCA_903643055.1 Burkholderiales bacterium
CTTTCGGCCAGCGCAAAGTCGCTGGGGTAAGTGATCTTGAAGTTCTCGAACGCGCCGGGCACCAGCCGCGGCGCATGGCCCAGCGCTTCGATGGCGCTGGCCTCATCGGTCACGGCCGAGCCTGCCAGCGTGAGCGCTTCACGCAACATGCCGATGCGAAACATCTGCGGCGTCTGCGCCTGCCACTTGTGGGCGCGGTCCACGGTCGCGCCGACGCGCCCTGCCGACTCGGCCTTCAAGGTGTCGGCCACAGGCTGGGCCAACAGGCCGCCGACCGGATCATCGAGGCAGACGTCGATCAGCCGGTCAATCCACGCCGCGCGCACCAGGCAGCGCGCCGCGTCATGCACCAGCACCCAGTCTTGCGGACGGGCGCCCCGCCGCAGCAATTCATCGAGCCCGCTGCCCACCGAGACCGCCCGGCTCGCGCCGCCCACCCGTGCCACCCAGCCGCCAAAGGCCGGCGCATGGGCTTCGAACTGTGTGTCGTTCGGGCTCAGCACCACCAGTGTTTGAGTCAGCCTCGCGACCTGGGCTAACGCCCAAAGCGTATGTGCTACCAGGCTTTGCCCGGCCAGCACCGCATATTGCTTCGGCCCGCCTGCGCCGGCACGCGCGCCGACGCCGGCGCAAGGCACCAAGGCATACAAGTCGTGCAAGGCGTGCAAGGCGTGCAAGGCGTGCAAGCCTTGTGAAAGGGATGGGGATGCGAGTGTCATCAAGCGTGAGCAAAGACACGAATTCTATAATTCGCCGGTCTCGTCTCCCCGGGGTGCGTCACCCGGTGGTTCAAGTGCTTCGGGGCGATCGGACGCTCGATGGGCCAGGCTCTGGTGCTTGACGTCGTCCACGCGGTGCAATCTGTTCGGACGAAATTCCAACCCGGGCCAAGCCCCGCGCCACACCCTCCCTGCTTCTGTTTGCCCCCGACCGGCCGTGACCCCTCACCGGGCCGGTTCGATCCAGCCCCGCCGCCATCATGCAGTTGCCCGCACTCTCTCCCGGTAAACGCTTCACCCTGCCCCGCCCGCTGGGCTCGGGCGATGCCTTGCTGCTGGCGCGCTTCGCGCAGGCGCAAAAGGTCCAGGGCAAGCTCAGCGCGATCGTTACCGCCGAGCCGGCCGACACGCAGCGGCTCGAAGCCGAGCTGGGCTTCTTTGCACCGGAGCTGCGTGTGGCGGTCTTCCCCGATTGGGAAACGCTGCCCTACGACACGTTCTCGCCGCACCAGGACCTGATCTCGGAGCGGCTGGCGACGCTGTGGCGCATTCAGAAAGGCGACGTCGATGTTGTGCTGATGCCCGCTTCCACCGCGCTGGTGCGCCTGGCCCCGCCCAGTTTTCTGGCCGCCTACACCTTCCACTTCAAGCAGAAGGAAAAGCTCAACGAAGCCGGGCTGAAGGCTCAGCTCACGCTCGCCGGCTACACCCATGTGACGCAGGTGGTGTCGCCCGGTGAATACGCGGTACGCGGTGGGCTGATCGATCTCTTTCCAATGGGCTCGCTGGTGCCTTATCGCGTCGACCTGTTCGGCGACGAGGTCGACAGCATCCGCACCTTCGACCCCGACAGCCAGCGCAGCCTCTACCCGGTGCCCGAAGTGCGGCTGCTGCCGGGCCGTGAGTTTCCGATGGACGACGAGTCGCGCACCGCGTTCCGCGCCCGCTGGCGCGAGAAGATGGAAGGCGACCCGACCAAGGTGCGCCTGTACAAGGACATCGGCACCGGCATCGCGACCGCCGGCATCGAGTACTACATCCCGCTGTTCTTCGACAGCACCGCGACGATCTTCGACTACCTCGGTGCCAACGCCGTGATCGTGCTGCACGGTGCGATCGACGAAGCGCTGAAGCGCTTCTGGACCGACACCCGCGAGCGCCACCGCTTTTTGCAGCATGACCGCGAGCGGCCGATCCTGCCGCCCGAAGACTTGTTCTTGCGCCTGGAAGACTTTTTCACGCTGGCCAACGCCCACGCCGTGCTGTCGGTGCGCGGCACGGCCGCCACGAAGGAAGACGGCGACACCGCCGTCAGTGACGCCCCAGCACCCGCCGCCTGGGCGCGGCCGCTGCCCGATCTGAGCGTCGACCGCGGCGCGCCCGAGCCGCTGAAGAAGCTGCAATTGCATGTCGGCACCACGCCTTACCGCGTATTGATCGCCGCCGAAAGCCAGGGCCGCCGCGAAAGCCTGCTCGAGTTGCTGCGCGACAGCCGCATCGAGCCGCCGAGCGTGGCCAGCCTGGCCGAATTCGAAGCCGGCACCGAGCGCTTTGCGATCGCCGTGGCGCCGCTCGCCGAAGGCTTCTTCTGGTTCGAACCGGACGCGCAAAAGGCCATCCAGTTCATCACCGAAACCGAACTCTTCGCGACCAGCCCGACCGCGCGGCGCAAGCGCAAGCAAGAGCAGGTCAGCGACGTCAACACGCTGATCAAGGACCTGTCGGAGCTGAAGGTCGGCGACCCGGTGGTGCACATCAACCACGGCATCGGCCGCTACGTCGGCCTGGTCAACATCGCGCTGGGCAATGAGCAGGAGGGCCCGTCCGAATTCCTGCACCTTGAATATGCCGACAAGGCGACGCTGTATGTGCCGGTCGCGCAGCTGCACCTGATCAGCCGCTACACCGGCGTCAGCGCCGAAGAAGCGCCGCTGCACCGCCTGGGCTCCGGCCAGTGGGAAAAGGCCAAGCGGCGCGCCGCCGAGCAGGTGCGCGATACCGCGGCCGAGCTGCTCAACCTCTACGCCCGTCGCGCGGCCCGCGAAGGCTATGCCTTCCGCTTCGCACCGCACGACTACGAGGCCTTTGCGGCGAGCTTCGGCTTCGAGGAAACGCCCGACCAGAAGGCCGCCATCCATGCGGTGATTCAGGACATGGTGTCTCCGAAGCCGATGGACCGCCTGGTCTGCGGCGATGTGGGCTTCGGCAAGACCGAGGTCGCGCTGCGCGCGGCGTTCGTCGCCGTCACCGGTGGCAAGCAGGTGGCCATCCTCGCGCCGACCACGCTGCTGGCCGAGCAGCACTATCAAAACATCGCCGACCGCTTCGGCAAGTGGCCGGTCCGCGTCGCTAGATCGGAAGAGCACACGTCTGAACTCCAGTCACTAGCTTATCT
>CAHJWV010000565.1 GCA_903643055.1 Burkholderiales bacterium
TACACGACGCTCTTCCGATCTTGTTTCGAGGCGCGTGACCTGGAGCTGTGCTCGCGCCTGAACCTGTGGCACACCATCCACCATGAGTCGCAGATCGATTGGCTGGCCATCCACAAGACGACCTGGCCACATCAGGTGTTCCTGAAGATGAACAGCGGCATGAACCGGCTCGGCTTCACGCCCGCAGCGTTTCGCCATGCCTGGCGTCGCCTGTCGGGGCTGACGCAGGTCGACGGCATCACGCTGATGACGCACTTGTCGGACGCCGATGGCGATGTCACCACCTCGCGCGGCGTGGCCGATCAGATGGCGGTGTTCGAAGAGACGGTGCATGACTTGCCGGGCGAACGCTCGATCAGCAACAGCGCGTCGACCTTGCGTTTCGCGCCCGAGCGGCCCGAGATGCGCGGCGACTGGGTGCGCCCCGGCATCATGTTGTATGGCTCGTCGCCTAACTATCCATCGAACAGCATCGCCGACTGGGGCCTGCAGCCGGCGATGAGCTTGCGATCGAAGCTCATCGCCGTGCAGCAATTGCAGCCTGGCCACAGCGTGGGCTATGGCAGCCTCTATCGGGCCGAACGCGAGATGCGCATCGGCGTGGTGGCCTGCGGCTATGGCGATGGCTATCCACGCTCGGCACCGCTGGGAACGCCGGTGCTGGTCGATGGCGTGCGCACGCAACTGGTCGGCCGGGTGTCGATGGACATGATCACCGTTGACCTGACGCCGGTGCCGCAGGCCGAGGTGGGCAGCGAAGTCACGCTGTGGGGCCGTGGGCCGCAAGGCAGCCTGTTGCCGATCGACGAGGTGGCGCAGCCGTCCGGCACCATCGGCTATGAGCTGATGTGCGCTTTGGCCCTGCGCGTGCCGACCTCGGTGGCATGAGCCTGCGGCGGCTCAACCCGCGCACGCGGCGGCGCTTGCGCCTGCATGGCTGGCTGTTGGTGGGATGGTGCCTGTCGGTCGGCTTGGCGACGAGCTGGCTGCTGCTGCACGGCATGCACTTGGCTTCGCCAATGGCGCGCTACACGATCAATGCGATCGTGATCTACGGGCTGGGCCTGGTGGTGGGCGTGCGTTGGTGGTTGTCGCACTTCGCGTCGCTGATCCAGCGCGAGGCGCATCTGGCCGAGCTGGCTTCTGCCGAAGAGAAGGCCTTCGATGTCGAACGCGAAGACAAGGCGAAGAACTCATCCGACAGCGACTGGCTTGACGGCATCAGCGAGCTGTTCAGCTTCGACGAAGGCGCCTGGTTGCTGCTGATCCCGGCGCTGGTGTTGCTGGTGTTGATGGGCGCGTTGTCATGGATGGGTATGTCATCGGCCTTGTTCGCCGATGGCCTGGCCAGCTTGCTCGCCGAAGTGGCGCTGCAGTTCGTGATCGGCACCTTGATCGCACGGCGTACCTTGCGCCGTGCGCCTGCGGACCCCGGCGACGCGCTGTTGGGCATCGTCGGTAAGACCTGGTTCGCGGGCGTGTTGCTGGTGGCGGCCAGCGCCTTGTTCGGCGCGTGGTTGCAGTATTTGCATCCGCAGGCGGTGTCGATCGTCGATCTGTTTCGCTGAGCCATGGCGCCGATCGTTGACCCGTCCGAGGTGGAGTTCACCGCCATCCGCGCGCAAGGCGCGGGCGGGCAAAACGTCAACAAGGTGTCGAGTGCGGTGCACCTGCGCTTCGACATCCGCGCGTCGTCGCTGCCCGAGCCCGTCAAAGAGCGGCTCTTAGCGATGTCCGATCAGCGCATCACCGGCGAAGGTGTGGTCGTCATCAAGGCGCAAACCTCACGCAGCCAGGACATGAATCGGCAAGACGCCTTGCAACGCCTGCAAGACCTGGTCGACAGCGCAGCCGCCGTCCAGCGCGCGCGCAAGGCCACGCGGCCGACGATGGGCTCGAAGCGGCGCCGGCTCGAAGGCAAGAGCCAGCGCAGCGGCTTGAAGGCCTCGCGCGGCAAGGTGCACGAATAGGCCGGTCGCGATCGATCTGTGTTGCCAAAAGCTTTGCTGCCGCAAAGCCTGGCGATGTCCCGTGATCAGGCCCTTGCAGCCGGCAATGGTTTGACCGCCACCAGATTGATCAGCGTTTCTTCACGCACCGCGCGGGGCTTGACGCGCAGCAGCCGCTCGATCAGCCCCAGGTCTTCGCGGCTCCACCAGAGGTAAGGATGGGAGATCGACGCGGGCGCGACATCGAAGCCGGCGCTGCGGACCAGCGCCAGGTATTCCGGCGCCGTCTTTTGCACTTCCATCGGGTGACGAAACAGCAGCCGAATGATCCACGAGTGGATGTAACGCTTGGTCGATTCGGCAAACAGCATCACGCCGCCGGGCTTGAGCACGCGGTAGAAGTCGGCGATGGCGGCTTCCTGCTCGATCAGGTGATGAAAGGTCTGGTGGCAGAACAGCAGGTCGACGCTGTGATCGGCCAGGTTCAGCGCCGAGCTCGAGCACTGCAGCAGTTCGGCGTGAATGCCGGCCTGTGCCGCTTCGCGCGCCGAAGCCGCCAGCATCTCGGGATCGATGTCGACGCCGATCAGGCGCTGCGGCGCAAAGCGCTGCTGCAGCTTCGGCAGCGAGCGGCCCCAGCCGCAGCCCACATCCACCACCACCGGATAGCTGCTGCGGCGCTCGGGAATCAGCCGCTCCAGATCGACCAGCGCGCGCTCGAGCACGTGTGTCGTCCAGGTGGGTGTGCGCAAAAACCAGAGGCCGAAGGCGGTCTCCGGCACGTGATCGGGCAAAGGCGCATCGCCTGCCGACGCGGCGGCGGCTGGGAAGAGGTGGGTCACGGCGAAGATCGGTAGTCGGCCATCGATTCGGCCATCACCGAATGGTACCCAACGCCGCGTTGAATGAGGGTTAGGTGCGCTTGAACATCGCCAGCAGGCTGCCGGCCGCAACGAACAAGCCGCCGAACGTTCGGTTCATCACCCTGATCTGCTTGGGCGATTTCAGCAGCCGCAGCACGCGCGAGGCGAGGGCGGTATAGCCGGCCATCACCACGAGGTCGGTGAAGCCCAGCGTGGCGCCGATGACCGCGTATTGCGGTGCAAGCGCTTGGTGAAGATCAAGGAACTGCGGCACCACGGCCAGCAGAAACACCGTGCCCTTCGGGTTGACGGCGTTGAGCATCCACCCGCGCAGCACCAGCAAGCGGCGTGGCACGACCGCCTGCCCGTCGCTCTCGGCCACCATGGGCACGGCCGGTGCGCGCCACTGCTTGATGCCCAGCCAGACGAGGTAAGCCACGCCCAGCCATTTGACGATGGCAAAGCCGATGCTGGAGGTCGCGATCAGCGCCCCCAGCCCGAGCCCGACGACGATGACCTGCGTCCAGATGCCCAGCACCAGACCAAAGGTCGTGAAGTAGCCGCGCGCAAAGCCATGGTTCAGCCCCGAACTCATCGCCGCCACCGCGCCGGCGCCAGGCGACAGGCTGATGGCCCATGAAGCCGCAAAGAAGGGAAGCCAGATGTGAAGTTCCATGACGCGTTTCCTGAGCGGGCCGAGGGGCCCAGGCCTTCATTGCAAAGCGGTGGGCGGCGGCATCGCCATCGTTCGTTTTTGAGCCACATGCCACATGCCATCAGGCATCACAACAAGCGAAAGGCTGTCGGCACGAGGCCTCGACTTTACCGGGGCTTTGGGTTCAGGGGCTGCCGCTACAGTCAGCGTGTGAGCAAACCCAAAACCCTTTACATCTGCACCGAGTGCGGTGGCACCAGCCCAAAGTGGCTGGGCAAGTGCCCGAGTTGTGGCGCGTGGAACACCTTGATCGAATCGGTTGCGGAGGCGCCGGCCAAGAACCGTTATCAATCGCTGGCGGCGGCGCAGCCGGTGGCCACGCTGAGCGAGATCGAGGCGTCGGACGTCGAGCGCCAGCCGACCGGGCAGGACGAACTCGATCGCGTGCTCGGCGGTGGGCTGGTGGCTGGCGGCGTGGTGTTGATCGGCGGCGATCCGGGCATCGGCAAGTCGACCTTGCTGCTGCAGGCGCTCGATTCGTTGTCGCGTGTGGTGCGCACCTTGTATGTGACGGGTGAAGAGTCGGGCGCGCAGGTGGCTTTGCGTTCGCGCCGGCTCGGGCTCGATGGCTCGCAGGTGCGGGTGATCGCCGAGATCCAGCTGGAGAAAATCGCCGCAACGATCGACGCCGAGCAGCCGGCGGTGTGCGTGATCGACTCGATCCAGACGATGTACAGCGACCAGCTGACCTCGGCGCCGGGCTCGGTAGCGCAGGTGCGCGAATGTGCGGCGCAGCTGACGCGCATTGCCAAGAGCAGCGGCACCGCGATCATTCTGGTTGGTCATGTGACCAAGGAAGGCGCGCTGGCCGGGCCGCGCGTGCTGGAGCACATCGTCGACACCGTGCTGTATTTCGAGGGCGACACGCATTCGAGCTTTCGCCTGGTGCGTGCGATCAAGAACCGCTTCGGCGCGGTCAATGAGATCGGCGTGTTTGCGATGACCGAGAGGGGCCTGAAGGGTGTCGCGAACCCGAGTGCGATCTTCCTGTCGACGCATGGCGAACCGGTGCCGGGCTCGTGCGTGCTGGTCACGCTGGAAGGCACGCGGCCGATGCTGGTGGAGATCCAAGCGCTGGTCGATTCCGGCGGGCCCAGCCCGCGCCGCTTGAGCGTGGGCCTGGACCGCGATCGCCTGGCGATGATGCTGGCGGTGATGCATCGCCATGCCGGCATCGCCTGCATGGATCAGGACGTGTTCGTCAACGCGGTCGGTGGCGTGCGCATCAGCGAGCCGGCGGCCGACCTGGCGGTGATGCTGGCAATCCAGAGTTCGCTGCGCGGGCGGGCCTTGCCGCGCGGCTTCATCGCGTTCGGCGAAGTCGGCCTGGCCGGTGAAGTGCGGCCGGCGCCGCGTGGGCAAGAGCGCTTGAAGGAGGCGGCGAAACTCGGCTTCAGCGTGGCGCTGGTGCCGAAGGCCAATGCACCGAAGAAGCCGATCGAAGGCTTGACGATTCACGTGGTCGAGCGCATCGAGCAGGCAATCGACCTGGCGCGCAGCTTGTAGACCGGCATCACGATGAAGCTTGCGGCGATCAGCGATGTGCATGGCAACCTGCCGGCGCTCAACGCGGTGCTCGCCGATATCGCGATGGCAGGTGTCGATCTGACGGTGAACCTGGGCGACATCGTCTCCGGCCCGTTGTGGCCGGCCGAGACGGCCGATCGTTTGATGGCGCTTGCCTTGCCGACCCTGGCCGGCAACCACGAGCGGCAGTTGTTGACACAGTCGCTGGTGCAGATGAGCGCGGCGGACCGCCATGCGGCGCAGCAACTCAATGATCGGCAGCGGGCTTGGCTGGCGTCGCTGCCGGACCACTTGCGCTGGAGCGATGAGCTGCTGCTGTGTCACGGCACGCCGCAAAGCGATCTGCAGTATTTGCTGGAGACGGTGACCGATGACGCCCCGATCAGTGCCGGCGTACGCGCGGCCACGTCCGCAGAAGTGAGCGAGCGGCTGGGCGATGCGATGCGCGGTGTGCCGCATGCGATGGTTCTGTGCGGGCACACGCACGTGCCGCGCAGTCTGCGTTTGGCGGACGGGCGTCAGGTCGTCAACCCTGGCAGCGTCGGGTTGCCGGCCTATGACGACAGCCATCCGCACCCGCATCGGATCGAGAACGGAGCGCCGCAGGCGCGTTATGCCTTGCTGACACGCGACGCCGAAGGCTGGCACATCGAATGGCGGCGCGTCGCCTATGACTTCGAAGCAGCCGCCGTGCAGGCCGAGCGGCAGGGCCGGCCGGATTGGGCGCGGGCCTTGCGCACTGGGCGAGTGGCCTGAGCAGACGGATCGGATGGAGTCGCTGCGCCGTGAGGCGCTGGCGCTCGGCGCGTGGCCAATCCAGGGCTCGTTCATGAGTGAAGGCCTCGCCCCGAATTCGATGACGAGAACGCGACTCCCGTCACCACATACCCCCTCACACGTCAAATGGGAGATAAGAGTTATTATCATTCGCAACTCGCCGGACTTGATTGCGCATGATGTCTTCTCCCCGTCTATCCGATTTGCCGAACGGCGCCCGAGGCACCGTCATTGCCGTCAGCCCTGGTTCCACCCAGGCCGATGGGCAATTGCTACGCCGTCTGGGCGAGCTGGGCTTTTTGCCGGGCGAGCCGGTGCATGTGCTGCGGCGCGGGCCGGGTGGGCGCGAGCCGCTGGCGGTGCAGATCGGTGAAACCATGCTGGCACTGCGCAAGCTGGAAGCGCAATGCGTCGAGGTGTCGGTGCCATGAGCGGTGCAGCCTTGCTGCCGCTGCGCGTCGCGCTGGTCGGCAACCCGAATTGCGGCAAGACCGCGCTGTTCAATCTGCTGACCGGTGCGCGCCAGAAGGTCGCGAACTACGCCGGCGTGACGGTCGAGCGCAAGGTCGGTACCACCACGCTGCGTGATGGCCGCGTCGTCTCGGTGATCGATCTGCCCGGCACCTACAGCCTGACGCCGTCGACGCCCGATGAAGAAGTGACGCGCGAGATGGTGATGGGCCAGCGCGCCGGTGAGGCCGCGCCCGATGCGATCGTTGCGGTGGTCGATGCGACCAACCTGCCGATGAATCTGCGCCTGGTGCTCGAACTCAAGCGCCTGGGCCTGCCAATGCTGGTGTCGCTGAACATGGCCGATGTGGCCCGTGCGCGCGGCCTGAAGATCGACATCGCCCGGCTCAGCATCGAGCTGGGCATGCCGGTGGTCGAAACGGTGGCGGTGCAAAGCCACGGCCACGCCGATTTATTGACACAGTTGGAGCGCCACACCAGCTGGCCGACTGCCAGCGCCGAAAGCAACCCGGCCCCCGGCGCTGCCGAGTTGCAGCGCGAAGTGAGGCGCATCCTGGCATTGGCCGCACCGCAAGCCGCGCAGTTCAAGCGCTTCAACCACCGGCTCGATGCGATCGTGATGCACCCGGTCTGGGGCCTCGCGTTGCTTGCGCTGCTGTTGTTCCTGATGTTCCAGGCGGTGTTTTCGTGGGCCAACGTGCCGATGGACGCCATCAAGGAGGCCCAGGCCTTCACCGGCGAATGGATCAACGGGCACCTGGCCGACGGTCCGTTGCGCAGCCTGCTGGTCGATGGCGTGATCGCGGGCGCCGGTATGGTGCTGGTGTTCCTGCCGCAGATCCTGATCCTGTTCCTGTTCATCCTGGTGCTGGAAGACTCGGGCTACCTGCCGCGCGCCGCCTTTCTGCTCGACACCGTGATGGGCAAGGTCGGCTTGTCGGGCCGGGCCTTCATCCCGCTGCTGTCGAGCTTTGCCTGCGCGATCCCGGGCGTCATGGCCACACGCACGATCCCGAACTGGCGCGACCGCCTGGCGACGATCATGATCGCGCCGCTGATGACCTGCTCGGCGCGCCTGCCGGTGTATGCACTGTTGATCGGTGCGTTCGTGCCTTCGCGCGCTGTCGGCCCGTTCAACATCCAGGGCATCACGCTGTTCGTGCTGTATGTGGTGGGGGTGCTGTCGGCGATGGCGGTGGCCTGGGTCTTCAAGCGCACCTGGGCCAAGTCGAACTACCAGCCGCTGATGCTGGAGCTGCCGCCTTATCGCTGGCCCAGCACGCGCAACCTGCTGCTCGGTCTGTGGGAGCGCGCGCGCATCTTCATCAGCCGTGTCGGCACGATCATCTTCGCGCTGACCGTGGTGCTGTGGTTTCTTGCCAGCTACCCCGCGCCGCCCGAAGGCGCCACCGGCCCGGCCATCCAATACAGCCTGGCCGGCACGCTGGGCCAGTGGCTGCAGGTGATCTTTGCGCCGATCGGCTTCAACTGGCAGATCTCGATTGCGCTGGTGCCAGGCCTGGCGGCGCGTGAAGTGGCGGTCGGCGCGCTCGGCACGGTCTACGCGTTGTCTGCGGCAGAAGGCGAGGTGGCCGATTCGCTGGCGCCGGTGATCTCGCACAGCTGGTCGATGGCCACGGCCTTTTCGCTGATCGCCTGGTATGTGTTTGCGCCGCAATGCATGTCGACGCTGGCGGTCGTGAAGCGCGAGACCAACTCCTGGCGTTATCCGTTGTTGATGGCCGGCTACATGTTCGCGCTGGCCTATCTCGCATCCTTCATCACGTACCACGTCACGCTGTGGCTCAGCGCCTGACCTGAAAGAAAGAGGCCGAAGATGCAAAACCTGCTGGTGGGTCTGATCGTCGCGAGTTGCTGCGCTTATGCCGTGTGGGCGCTGATGCCAGGCGTGATGCGCCGCGGCCTGGCCGCGCGACTGCTCCACTGGCCGTTGCCCGAGCCATTCGCGAAGCCGCTGCGACGCGCCGCCAAAGGGGGCGGCAGCTGCAACTGCGATGGCTGCGACGGCGCCAAGCCGCCCGCCGGCGGCCCAGGCCAGCCGCAACCGATCCGTATCCACCGCGCGCCCAAGACCGAGCGCAAGGCCTGAACACCAAGCTTCAAGACTCGGTCCGCGCAGCTCTTATCGCTAAGCCTGTATCGCGCGTTCAGTAACCGCACGACCCCGTGTTTACTGGGGATGTGAGTGGGCCGCGGGCGGCAGAATGCCGCCGGCTGTGGCGGGAGCCACAGCCAAAAATATCAAACAAGCGGGTTTGGCGAGGGAATGAACATGCGGCAATTGAAGATGGCCTGGGTGGCCATGGGCTGGGCTTTGGCCCTTTCTTTGGGCTTAACGGCTTGCGGTGGCGGAGGTGGTGGAGATGGCCCGGGTTCGGGGGGCTTTCGCGTCAGCGTCAGCCAGACATCAATGGGGTTCGACTACATCCAGGGCGTCACTCCCCAGGCCCAGACGATCACCGCCACGGGCACCGGGGACCCGGGCGGTAACGTTTACGTCGCGGTGCTCATCGAAGGCGAAGGTTTCTCGCCCAGCGGGGTCACGACCTCGCTGAAGGGCTCGACCGCCTTCTTCAGCTTCACGCCTCGCACTGATCTTGCGCCCGGCACTTACACCGGCCGCGTAATTCTGCAGGCCTGCCCTGATCCGAACTGTACGCGGCAGTTTTCCGGCTCGCCGGTGGCGGTGAGCTACACGAACATCGTGCACCACGGGCTGTCCGTCACGCCGCCGTTCTCGACCCTGAGCGCGACGGCCGGCCAGCAGGCGTCGGCACACATCGCGGTCGAGCGGCCGGGCGTCGAACCCAGCTTTACCGCCACGGTGGCTCAGGGTGAACAGTGGCTGTCGGTGAAAGACGTCAATGCCGACGGCTTCACGGTCGTCACGCGCCCACTACCGATCGGCACTTACGGCGGCAGCGTGAGCGTGAGGAGCGGTATTTTTTCTGCCGAGCTGCAGGTGGGCTTGACGGTGACAGCCGCAGGTGGCGATCACGACCTGCAGGTCTCGACCAACACGCTGAACTTCAACGTGGGTGCCACGGGCAAGGCCGCATCACAGAGCATCACGGTCACGCCGCCAAGCTGGACTTCCGAACTCAGCGCCAGCGTTCGTTACGGTGACAGCTCCGGCAACAGCATCGAGGGCAGCTGGCTCAGCACGCAGTCGAATGGGGACGGCACCTGGAGCGTCAACGCCAACGCGCTGAACCTGCTGCCCGGCACCTACATCGGCAACATTCGTTTCAGCTCGGGCTTCCAGTCGCTGGATCAATCGATCTACGTGACGCTGGTGGTCGGAGAGGGTCTGGACATGGCGGCTGCGCAAGGTGTGCTTGTCGATGCCGACGCCACGCTGGCCACCTTGGCCCGAAGCACCACGGTGCAGGTTGCCGGCAGCCTGCCTTTCAACTGGACCGCAAGCACCACCACGCCGTGGCTGCAACTTGACACCACCATCGGCACGGCAGACGCGCCGCTGCGCTGGCATGTCACGCCGGAGGGTGTTGCCGCCCTCGCCAACTTCAGCACCGCAGCCGGCCTCATCAACATCACCACCGATCTGCCCAACGTGCCGACCGGCAAGCTGGCCGTGTCGATTGAAAAGAAGCTGCCCGAAGTTCATGCGGTGGCGCCTTACCTCGTGGTTCGTGGCAAGCCGGCGCAGGTGCTGGTGACGGGCCGAGGCTTCGACGGCATGCTGAACCCCGCAGCCACACTTTCGCTTTCGGGCATCACGCCGACCCAGGTGACGCGCATCAACGACCGGGTGCTTCAGGTGCAGCTGCCGGCCGTCAACGCGGCCAGCGCCGTCGTCCAGGCCTCGAACGCGTTGAGTCAGTCCACCGGTTCGGCCACCTTGAAAACAGTGGCGGCGCAGACCCTGGCCTATGCCGCGTTGCCTTCGCTGGCTGGCGACGCGAAATCGATGATCTATGACGCCGAGCGCCGCTCGCTGTACCTGGTCCGCACCTCGACCCGCGCCAACGCACTGACGCGCCTGTCGTTCAACGGCACGGCCTGGACGAATACACCGCTGGTTGCCGACGATTTGTTCGACATTGCGCTCAGCCCGGACGGCACGTCGCTCATCGCCGCAATGGTGGCGGGTGAACTGCGCTGGCTGGACCCGAACAACGGTGCCGACCTGAAGGTGCGTTTACCGCTGAGTCAGACCCTGACCGACGACCGCCCGTTTTTCCAAGCGCAGGGCTTGTCGATCACCGCAGATTCACGTCTGTGGTTGAGCCTAGACCAATTCAATGGCAGCCCATTCAAAACGGTGACGAGCATTGACCTGCTGACCGGGGAGGCCAGCGTTCCGGGTGACGCACAACTTGACCCGTCGGCCCGGTTCATCTTCCATCAGGGGCCGACATTCACCGTGCCGCGCAACGGCAGCGGTCTGCTGGGCCGTCAGAACGCGGGCCTGAGCGGCAGTGACGATACCTATTACGCGGTCAAGGTGGATACAGCCAGCGGCAAACTGACTTCGACGCCGAAGGTTCGTTCGCCCTTTGACCTTCGCTTCACTCACGATGGCCAGCGTGTTCTGGTGGACATGGCGCGCGTGATCGACAGCAACGACGACCTGCTCGGCCTGGTGCGCGTGCCTGCAGCCGATCAGTCGGGCTGGTTGGTGGCGGCCGCCCAAATCAGCTCGAACGGCGCGCGCGTTTATCTATTGGCTTATCCGAACACGGGCTTCCAGGAGTCATCGGCATCGGGCCTCAAGCCGCGCGTTTATGTGATCAACAGCAGTGCGGCATCGGCCGATCCTGCCGGCTTTCCGGTGCTTGGCTATTTCGAAATCAACGACTACCCGAGTACTTGCGTGCCGGATCAGAACTCGAACTGCTGGGCCTCCCTGTCGTCAACGCTGAGCCCCGACGACAACACGCTGTTCTTCTCCGGCAGCTTGCACACGCTGGTCGTGCCGATCTCGACCACGCTGAAGGCGGCCGCCAAGGGCGCAGCGGCTGCGGCGTTGTGGCCAGGCGCCGGCCTGCGCTGATCGTCCTTCGAGCACTGCCAGCGCCAAGGGGCTGTCCCACGCTGCGGGAACCACGCAGCCCGGTTGCGACATGGCGGTCTACCATCCCGCCCATGAATCCATTTCTCGGGTGGGCCTTGGCCGCCATCGCCTTGGCTGCGGCCTGGCAGTCTTATCGCTGGCCGGGTGTCGTGATGGCCGTCACCGTCATCGTCTTCTGGTTGCTATTGCAGTTCGGCCGCGCGTTGCGGGTGATGAAGAACGCCGGCAGTGCGCCGATCGGCCACATCGGCAGCGCCGTGATGCTGAATGCCAAGCTCAAGCGCGGCATGACGCTGATGCAGGTCGTCTCGTTGACACGCAGCCTCGGCCGGCCGCTGGATGGCGCACCTGACAGCTGGGTGTGGCGCGATGACGCCGACAGCTCGGTGACGCTCGTGTTCGAAGGGCCGCGGCTGGCCCGCTGGTCACTGGAGCGACCACCGTCTGTCGACGAACCCACGCCACCGGCGGTCGCAGCCTAAAATCACCGGCTTGACTGAATCCCACAGGAGCCTGCCATGTCGATGGCCGATCGCGACGGAAAAATCTGGATGGACGGGCAACTGGTGGATTGGCGCGACGCCAAGATCCACGTGCTCTCCCACACGCTGCACTACGGGTGCGGCGCTTTCGAAGGCGTGCGTGCCTACAACACGGCGCAAGGCACCGCGATCTTCCGGCTGCGCGAGCACACCGAGCGGCTCTTCAACAGCGCCAAGATCCTGCGCATGAAGATCCCGTTCTCGCTCGATGAAGTGATGGAAGCGCAGCGCACCGTGGTGCGCGAGAACAAGCTCGAGAGCTGCTACCTGCGCCCGCTGACCTGGATCGGCTCTGAGAAGCTCGGCGTCTCGCCCAAGGGCAACACGATCCACCTGATGGTCGCGGCCTGGTCGTGGGGCGCTTATCTCGGCGAAGAAGGCCTGCGGCGCGGCATCCGTGTGAAGACCAGCAGCTACACGCGCCATCACGTCAACATCACGATGACGCAGGCCAAGGCAGTCAGCAACTACACGAACTCCATCCTCGCCAACATGGAAGCCACCGAAGACGGCTATGACGAGGCGCTGCTGCTCGATGCCTCCGGCTTCGTCTCCGAAGGCGCGGGCGAAAACATCTTCGTGATCAAGAACGGCGTGGTCTATACGCCCGACTTGTCGGCCGGCGCGCTGAACGGCATCACCCGCAACACCATCTTCGCGATCTGCAAAGACTTGGGCTTGGAGCTGAAGGAAAAGCGCATCACCCGCGATGAGGTCTACATCAGCGATGAAGCCTTCTTCACCGGCACCGCCGCTGAAGTGACGCCGATCCGCGAACTCGACCGCATCGAGATCGGCCAGGGCTCGCGCGGGCCGATCACCGAGAAAATCCAGAGCGCCTTCTTCGACATCGTGAATGGGCGCAACCCGAAGTACGCCGAATGGCTGACCGCCGTTTGAACGCGGCTTGAAGGACAAGACAAAGCAATGAACACCAAGACGCAGACGCAAGCGGTGATCGAAGTGGTGGCCGCTGACGTGCAAGGCCCCGGCGTGGTCGCCTGCCCGAACCCGAAGATGGCGCTGTGGAGCAACCATCCGAAAGTCTTCATCGACGTGGCCTCCACCGGCCATGGCAAGTGCCCTTACTGTGGCACGGTCTACCAACTCAAGGCGGGCGAGAAGCTGCACGGGCATTGAGGAGGTACTGATGAGCCGCGCGATGGTCATCGCGCCGCAGTGGATTGGCGATGCGGTGATGTCGCAGCCGCTGATGGCGCGGCTCGCTGCGCGCGGTGAGCGCCTGACCGTGGCCGCCTTGCCCTGGGTCGCGCCGGTGTATCGGGCGATGCCCGAGGTGGCCGAGGTGATCGAGCTGCCGTTCGCGCATGGCCGGCTCGACTGGGCCGCGCGCCGCCGCATCGGGGCCGAATGGCGTGGCCGCTTCGATGCGGCTTATGTGCTGCCCAATTCGCTGAAGTCGGCGCTGCTGCCTTTTCTCGCGCGCATTCCTCGGCGCGTGGGCTATCACGGCGAAGGGCGCTATCTGCTGCTCAACGAGCGCTGGCCGAGCCCGAAGGGTCGCCCGCCGATGGTGGCGTTTTATGCGGCCTTGGCCGGATCTGCGTTGCAAGGCGAGGTCAGGCCGAAGCTGCATTTCGACCCGGCCGTGCTGGAGCGCGCTACGGGCAATGTCGGCCTGTCGCTCCAGGGCTACTGGGCTTTCGCACCGGGCGCCGAATACGGCCTGGCCAAATGTTGGCCGGCCAGCCACTATGCCGACCTGGCGCGCGCGCTGCATCGGCAAAGTGGCCTGCCGGTGGCCCTGCTCGGCTCCGGCAAAGAGGCCGCGCTGTGTGAAGAGATCTCGCATGCCGCGCCTGACGCCTGCCGCGTGCTGGCCGGCAAGATCTCGCTGATCGATGCGATGGCCTTGATCGCCGCCGCCCGTGGCGTGGTCAGCAACGATTCGGGCCTGATGCATGTGGCCGCCGCCTTCGGCATTCCGCAGGTCGCTGTCTTCGGCTCGACCAGCCCGGAGCACACGCCGCCATTGAACGCCCGCGCCCGCGTGATCTGGCTGAAGGAAGAACTGCAGCTCGATTGCGCGCCGTGTTTTGAGCGCACCTGCCGCTTTGGCCACTACCGCTGCCTGACCGGTGTCACGCCCGATCGCGTGCAGCTCGCGCTGCAAGACGCATCGCTCGCGGTCGGCTGACGCAACCGATCTTCAGCAGCCGCGCTGACAGCGTGGCCTTTGCTGATGAATCTTTGCTGATCAAACGATCGCGGGCCTTCGCTAGAACGATGACGGCTGGGTGTCATGTGCCTGTCGCTCGGTGCTGGTAGCGGGCTGCGCTTGCGGCTGATGTTCACCGGCGACGGCCGGCCCTGCGGCCTGCGCTTCCGGCTGGAATAAATGGCCGAGCTGCAAGCGAGGGTGTGAGCCCCCGTCCGTACAATTCGCACACCATGCAGAACTCGCGCGAATTCGTTCTCACCCTGTCGTGTCGCGATGCCAAAGGCATCGTCTATGCGGTGTCCGGCCTGCTGTATCAGGCGGGTTGCAACATCGTCGATTCACAGCAGTTCGGTGACCTGCCCGATGACACCGGCACCTACAGCACCGGCCTGTTCTTCATGCGAGTGCACTTCGAGGCGCCGCCGCATCTGGCCGATGCCCAGACGCTGAACAATCTCTTCACCAGCGTGCGCGAGCAGTTCGGCATGGACGCCACCTTCCATGCGCTGGCCCGCCGCCCGCGGGTGCTGTTGATGGTGAGCCAGCATGGGCATTGCCTGAACGACCTGCTGTATCGCTGGCATTCGGGCCAATTGGCGATCGACATCCCGGCGATCGTATCGAACCACGCGACTTTCTCCGATCTGGCAGCGCGTTATGGAATCCCGTTTCATCACCTGCCGCTGGCGGTCGGAAGCACGGCCGACGCCAAGCGCGCCCAGGAGCAACAGGTCGAGGCGCTGATCACCGAACACCAGATCGATCTGGTGGTGCTTGCGCGCTACATGCAGATCCTGAGCCCGGCGTTTTGCAGCTTCCTGAAGGGCCGCGCGATCAACATCCACCACAGCTTCCTGCCCAGCTTCAAGGGCGCGAAGCCGTATTTCCAGGCGCATGACCGCGGTGTGAAGCTGATCGGCGCCACCGCGCATTACGTGACCGCCGATCTCGACGAAGGCCCGATCATTGAGCAGGATGTGGCCCGCGTCGACCACTCGCACAGCGCGCAGGGTTTCACTGCCGTGGGCCGCGATGTCGAATGCATGGTGCTGGCCCGCGCAGTGCGCTGGCACGTTGAACACCGCGTGCTGTTGAACGGTCAGAAAACCGTGATCTTCCATTGAGATCTTCCACCGAGACCTGCCGATGACCCGTCCCAAGCTTCCTGTTGCTGCGCTGATGACCTCGTCCGACGACACCGAACAACAGTTTTACGAAGCGCTGCAACGCGGTGACGTCGACAAGCTGATGGGCGTGTGGTCCGACGACGACGACATCTGCTGCGTGCACCCCGGTGGCACCCGGCTCGTCGGGCCGGCCGCGGTGCGGGCAAGCTTCGAGGCGATGCTGTCGGCCACCACCGTGGAGGCTTACCCGGAGAAGGTGCGTCGCATCATCACCCATGACAGCGCGGTCCACAGCGTGCTGGAGCGGATTCAGATGATGACCCCGGATGGCCCGCAGGCGATCTGGGTCATCGCGACCAATGTCTATGTCAAAACCTCCCAAGGCTGGCGCATGGTGGCGCACCATGCGAGCCCCGGCTCGACCTCCGACATGCCGGAGATGGGCGACGCGCCCTCCGTTCTGCACTGATGAAGGATTACCGTGCGCCGGCGTGGCTGGCAGGTCGTGGCGCTGTCGGCGGCAACCTGCAGACCATCTGGCCGGCGTTGTTCTCGCGCCGCTTCCATGGCCCGGCGCCGCTCTTTCGCCGTGAGCGCTGGACCACGCCCGATCAGGATTTCATCGATGTCGACTGGGGTGTGAACGAGGCATCCGTGCCGCTTGAAAAAGCGGCTGCCGATGCGGCCTCCGGCTTGCCGACGCGGCCGCTGCTGGTGCTGTTCCATGGCCTCGAAGGCTCATCGGGCAGCCATTACGCGCAGGCCTTCGGCTGCTGGGCACGCGATAACGGCTGGGACTACGCCGTGCCGCATTTCCGCGGCTGCTCCGGTGAGATCAACCTTGCGCCGCGGGCTTACCACGCGGGCGATTTCGAAGAGATCGGCTGGGTGCTGCAAGGCATGCGCAACCGGCGTACCGGGCCGATTGCAGCGGTAGGTGTATCGCTGGGCGGCAATGCCTTGCTGCGTTGGGCCGAAGAAGCCGGCGACAGCGCGGCGCGCATTGCCAACGCGGTGTGCGCGGTGTCGTCGCCGATCGACCTGGCCGCAGGCGGCGAGGCCATCCGCCGTGGCTTCAATCAGCAGGTCTATTCGCGCATGTTCCTGCGCACGATGGTGCCGAAGGCGTTGCGCAAGCTGGCACAGCACCCGGGCTTGTTCGATGCAAATGAGTTGAAGGCTGTGCGTGACATCTACGGCTTCGACAACGTGTTTACCGCACCCGTGCACGGCTTTCGCAATGCCGACGATTACTGGAAGCGCGGTTCGGCCAAGCCCCACCTGAAGCAGATCCGCGTTCCGACCTTGGTGTTGAATGCCCACAACGACCCGTTCGTGCCATCACGCAGCCTGCCACGGCAGCCCGAGGTCGGCCCGTGGGTCACTCTGTGGCAGCCCGAGCATGGCG
>CAHJWV010000566.1 GCA_903643055.1 Burkholderiales bacterium
AAAACCGTTGGCGACAAAGTCGAAGCATTCAGCGTTGTGGGCGTGAAGCCTGGTTTCAACAACCACGAAGAAAACGGCGTCTCGGCATTCGAGACCGTCACCGAGAAGAGCTTCCCTGGTAAGTGGAAGGTCATCTATTTCTACCCGAAGGATTTCACCTTCGTTTGCCCGACCGAAATCGTGGGCTTTGATAAGCTGGCCAAGCAATTCGAAGAGCGCGATGCCGTTCTGCTCGGTGGTTCGACCGACAACGAATTCAGCAAGCTCGGCTGGCGCCGTGAGCACAAGGACCTGAGCAAGCTCGGCCACTACAGCTTTGCTGACGTGACCGGCTCGCTGGTGGACCAACTCGGCGTGCGCGACAAGGAAGCTGGCGTGGCCCTGCGCGCTACCTTCATCGTTGACGACCAGAACACCATCCAGCATGTCAGCGTCAACAACCTGAACGTCGGCCGCAGCCCGGAAGAAATCCTGCGCCTGCTCGACGGTTTGCAAACCGATGAGCTGTGCCCTTGCAACCGCTCGGTTGGCGGCACCACGCTGTAAGCTGTTCGCCCGAAAGAGAGCCCGCTTCGGCGGGTTTTCTTGAGCCCTGAAAATAGGAGAATTCAATGGACTTTCTGAACTCGATTAAAGAACAAATTCCGGACTACGCCAAAGACATCCGCCTGAACATCGATGGCGTGATCGCGCGTTCAAGCCTGTCGCCGGAAGACGCGATCGGTGTGGCGCTGGCTTCGGCCTTTGCGGCGAAGAGCAAGCCGCTGATCGACATCTTCAAAGCGAATTTGCCAGCCGTGGAAGCCAATGCCGCACTGACCGCTGCCGCGTTGATGGGCATGAACAACGCGTGGTACCCGTTTGTCGAGATGGCCAACGACGAAGAGCTGAAGACGGTGCGCGCCGAGTTGCGCATGAACGCCTATGCCTCAAGCGGCGGCGTGGAAAAGAAGAAGTTCGAAGCCTATGCCTTGGCGGCGTCGATTGTCGGCAAGTGCCACTTCTGCGTCGGCTCGCATTACGCGCTGCTGAAGAAGGAAGGCCTGAGCACGCAGCAACTGCGCGACATCGGCCGCATTGCTGCCGTAGTGAATGCCGCCGCTCAGGTGATTGCTGCGAACTGATCCGCTGAAGCGAGCGTTGCGGCCTGATCTTCAAGCGTGAACCGCAGCGCCGGGTCGGCGGCTGCGGTTCACGCGTTGGCCGGTTGCTCGCTCAGCGCCTCATCGCTTGCTGATTTGTCGGCCAGTGCTTTGTCGTGCGGTGCCTTGGCGGCTTGTGGGCACAGCCCTTGGCGGCCGGTCCACCAGCCCTCGGTACTGTAGATCGCCAAGGCCAGCCAGATCAGGATGAAGCCTGCCGCCCGCGCCGGGCTGAAGGATTCCTGGAACAGCCACACGCCGAGGATCAACTGGATCGTCGGGCCGATGTATTGCAGCAGGCCCAGCGTCGTCATCGAGATGCGGCGAGCGCCAGCGGCAAACAGCAGCAAAGGCACCGCGGTGATCGGCCCGGCGGCGATCAGCCAGAAGTTGGTGGTGGCCGAAGGCGTGGGGAAATGGCTTTGGCCCTGCAGGGTCCACAGGCCCAGCGCGGCCAGCGCCAGCGGAGCCAGCAGCAAGGTCTCGAGCGTCAGGCCTTCGAGTGGACCCAGCGGCGCGATCTTGCGCAGCAGCCCGTAGGCGCCGAAGGTGATGCCCAGCACCAGCGCAATCCACGGCACCTGGCCGGCCTGGATCGTCAGCCACAGCACGCCACTGGCTGCCAACGCGAGCGCGGCCCATTGCGCGCGGCGCAGCCGTTCGTGCAGCACGGTATAGCCGAGCAGCACATTGACCAGCGGGTTGATGAAATAGCCCAGGCTGCCGTCGATCACATGGCCGTTGTTGACGGCCCAGATGTACACCAGCCAGTTCGCGGCGAGCATCAGCGAACTGGCTGCGAAAGTGGCGATCACCTTGGGCTGGCGCAGCAAAGGCCGCAGCCAGCCCCATTGGCGGCGAATCGCGAGCACGGCCAGCAGAAACACCAGCGACCAGACCACCCGGTGCACGACGATTTCATGGGTGGGAACGGCTGCAATCTGCCGGAAGTACAGCGGGAACACGCCCCACAAGGTGAAGGCGAGGGCGGCGTAAATGACTCCAGGCGACATGGCGACGGCACAAGCTGCTGCAAGAGCCGGGATTGTCCTGTTGCAATCATTTTTTTGCTGGCGCATGGAAGACAGCCCTGCGGAAAGGATTGCCATCGTGATTCCACTGACTGTGTCAGTCCCTGCCGTCAGCGTTCAGCCGATGTCGCCATCCAGATAAAACCAGTGGCCTCCCTCGCGCACGAAGCGGCTGGTCTCGTGCAGGCGCTGGGCCCGCCCGCCGAGCTTGCTGCGCGCCACAAACTCCACCGTGGCGTGATCGGCGTCCTGCACCTGATGCCGCCGAACGTCGAGGCCCAGCCAGCGCAGCTCGGGCGGTGAGGGCTCCAGCAAGGCGGGCCGGGTGCTGGGGTGCCAGGTGTCGAGCAGATAGCCGGTTTCATTGCGCACGAAGGCGCTGTAGCGCGAGCGCATCAACGCCTCGGCGCTGGGCGCCTGCAAATGCAGCGCGCCGTGGTGGTAGCGGCCGCAGCAATCGTCGTAAGCCGTGGCGGTGCCGCAAGGGCAGTGAGTCATGCGCAAGGTTTCCTGGTGGATGAAGTTGCGGGCGGGGTCGGGCGAATGGGTTGCGAGTTCGGCGCCGGCAGCGCCATCGATCGGCGAAACCAAGGTGTCAGCCAGCGCTGACGGCGGTGGCATGCCCGGTAAGCCCGTGATTATCCCGGCGCCGTGTCAAAGACCCTGCAAAGAGCAAAATCCTGCAGTTGACTGTATGAAAATACAGTATTCCAATGGATCACATGCCGCTTGCCCCCTCCCTCGCCCCCGGGTTGTTTGACCCTGCCGTGCCCGCGCCGCCGCTTGCGGTCGCCCGGGCGCCAGCGGGCGAAGCGAAAGCCGCGGCCGCGCCGCCGTCTCTGTTGCGCCGGCCGGTGCTCGCACCGGAGACCCTGCACCCCAGCTTGTGGCGCGGCCATCAGCTGGGCCGTGCGGCCGACAACGCCGTGCCGAGCGGCTATGCGGCGCTCGATGCGCAGCTGCCGGGCGGCGGCTGGCCGCGCCGCGTCTTGAGCGAATTGCTGCTGCCGCACGAGGGCATCGGCGAGATCCGGCTGCTGGCCCCCAGCCTGGCCGCCACCCAGCAGGCCGGCCGGCTGGTGATGATGTTCGATCCGCCCGGTGCGCTGTCGGCGCGGGCGCTGGCCGAACTGGGCATCGATGTCGCGCAGCTGCTGGTGATCCAGACCGAGCTGCAGGTGCGCCCAGGTGCCGATCGCCTGTGGGCGCTCGAGCAATCGCTCAAGAGCGGGCATGTCGGCGCGGTACTGGCCTGGCTGCCGCCGCGCGTGCGCACCGAACGCATCCGCCGCCTGCAGCTGGCGGCCCATGCGCACGACGGGCCGGCCTTCGTGTTCCGCGAGATGGCTGTCCAGCAGCAGGCGAGCGCCGCGCCGTTGCGGCTCGCGCTGCAGCCGGCCGGGGCCGATCGACTGGCGGTGCGCGTTTTGAAGCGCCGCGGCCCGCCCTTGCTGTCGCCCTTGCAGCTGGCCTTGCCACCGGTTCTGTCGGCCACCGCATGGCGCCGGG
>CAHJWV010000567.1 GCA_903643055.1 Burkholderiales bacterium
GGGCATCCCCGACATCAACCTGGCGCTGCAAGACGGCTTCACGACAGCCAGGAGCCTGGGCCTCGGCTTGGGCGGGGCGAAGCGCCTGGTCAATGAATTTGAAATCACCTCCCAGCCGGGACAAGGAACGCGAGTGAGCATCGTGCAATGGAAACGACGGTAGAGGTTTCGGACGCGAGCCAGGTGGCCGAGGTCCGACGTGCGGTCTCGCGCATCGGTCACACCATGGGCTTGACGGCCGATCTGGTGGCGCAGGCTTCGCTGGTCACCAATGAGTTGTGCACCAACATCCTGAAGTACGCGGGCCACGGCGAACTGGTGTTGAGCACCTATGGCGTGGGCGAGTCGGTGCATGGCGTTGAGATCATGGCGCTGGACCGCGGGCCGGGCATGGCCGATTTCAGCTTGGCCTCGCGCGACGGCTTTTCGACCGGCGGCAGCCTGGGCATCGGCCTGGGCACGGTTCGCCGCGCAGCAGCAGCCTTTGACGTTTATACGCAGCCGGGCCTGGGCACGGCCATCCTGGTGCGTGTGGCCGACAAGAAGGCACCTGAGCCCGAACCTGCACCGTTTGTGATCGGGGCCCGCATGGTGCCGATGCGCAACGAGCTGGTGTCGGGCGATGGCTGGTCCTTCGTGCGGCTGGGGCAATCGATGGCTGTTGCGGTGGTCGATGGCCTGGGCCATGGGCCGAAGGCCGCGGAGGCGTCGCAAGCGGCCTTGCTCGCGTTCCATCAATGCATTCGTGACGTGGGGCCGTCGCAGGCCTTGCAGTTGGCGCATCAGGCCTTGCGCGCAACGCGTGGTGCGGTGATGGCCATCGCGACCATCAATGCCACCACCGGCCGCCTGTGCTATTCGGGCATCGGCAACATCAGCGGTGTGGTTCATGCGGCCGATGCCTTGGTGCGCCTGGCGTCGATCGACGGCACGGTGGGCTATGGCTTGCGCAAGGCGCGTGAATCGGTGGTCGACTGGAGTCGGCATTCGACGCTCATCATGAACAGCGACGGCCTCAGTTCGAAATGGAACCTGGCCCGGCATCCCGGCTTGCTTCATTGCGAGCCGGCATTGATCGCTGCCGTGCTGCACCGCGACTTCGCGAGAAACACAGACGACTCTACGGTCGTTGTCGTCAAGGGACTGTGATGCTGATTCCCGTGCTGACCTTCAAGATCCAGAGCGACCACAGCCTGGTCACGCTGCGAGATCGCTGCCGCCACGTAGGCGAACTGTTCGGGCTCGAACTGCTGCAGCGCACTCGGCTGACGACCGCAGTGTCCGAGGTCGGGCGCAACGCCTTGCAATATGCCGGCGCGGCCTCGGTGAATTTTCTGTTTGGTAATTCCACCAGCCGGCCCGGCCTGCAAAGCCTGCTGGTGCAGGTGGTCGACAAAGGCCCCGGGTTGCCGCCCTCGGTGTGGTCGGGCGGCGTGCTGTTGCCGAATGCGGAGCCGGGTGGTTTGCAGGGCAGCCAAAAGCTGGTCGATACGTTCGGGATTACCTCGATGCCCGACGAGGGCACCAGCGTGACGCTGGAGGTGCTGGTCCCCCGCGACATCTCCCCTCTGACCTTGGCTGCAGTGGGCTTGCGCACGGACGAGTTGCTGCGCCGCAAGCCACAGAATCCGCGCGAAGAGCTGGAGCATCAGAACCGCGAGATGCTGCATGCACTCGATCAGCTGCGCCGCAGGCAGGCCGACCTGGAACATGCCGACCAACGCAAGAACGAGTTCGTCGCAATGCTGGCGCACGAGCTGCGCAACCCCCTCGCGGTGATCTCTATGACAGTGGAGTTGATGCGCCGCAAGAACGTGCTGGTACAGGCCGACGTCGAAAAATACCGCGACACCATCGGCCGCCAGGCCTCGCAGCTGACACGCCTGGTCGATGACCTGATGGATGTATCGCGGGTGTCGCGTGGCAAGGTCGATTTGAAGCCCGAAGTGGTGGAAGCCGGCGCGCTGGTGGCGCAATCGATCGAGATGACGCAAGCCTTTGTCGATGCGAAGAACCATCGGCTGTCGGTGTCACTGCCGGACGTGCCGGTGTGGATCGACGTCGACCTCGTGCGCATGAAGCAGGTGTTGAGCAACTTGATCCATAACGCAGCGCGCTACACGCCAGACGGTGGCTTGATCAAAGTCAGCTTGCAGGCAGAGCGGGGCGAAGTGCAGATCCGCGTGAAAGACAACGGCATCGGCATCGATGCCGAGATGCTGCCGCGCATCTTCGACCTTTTTACGCAGGTGGAGAGCAATCTGCAGCGGCAGGATGTGGGTCTGGGCATTGGCCTGACGATCGTGCAACGCCTGGTGCGCGACCACGGCGGCACGGTCACCGCCCACAGCGATGGGCTCACGCTGGGCAGCGAATTCGTCGTGACCTTGCCGACGGTGGAAGCACCTGTGGCTAAAGCCGATGGCGCCTTCTCGAACGTGTCAGGCGTCGACGAGCGCAAGCTGCTGCTGGTCGATGACAACGAAGATGCCGCACTCGCGATGGAAGAAGTATTCCGCCTCAGCGGCTATGACTGTGTCATTGCGAGAGATGGTGCTCAAGGCTTGGCTGCCGCACGCGCGAGCCCGCCCGAGATCGCCATTGTCGACATCGGCCTGCCGGTGATCGATGGCTTCGGCGTGGCGCGCGAGCTGCGCAAGCTGCTGGGGCCGCAAGTCTTGCTGATCGCACTGACCGGCTATTCAGCAGCAGAAACACGAGCTCGCGCCGAGGAGGCCGGCTTCGATGATTACTTCGTCAAGCCGGTCAACTTCCCTTTGCTGCTGCAGCGACTAGAGCTGCGCGGTGCCGCTGGTGTGACCTCCAGCTGATACTGCCGGCAGTAAGGCATTGCCAATCAGAAGGCTGCGAACCGGGGTGGCTGCACACAACGAGATTAGTTACGAAGCTTGTGCGCCAAATGCGATGGTGATGGAGATGGCGATGGGTCGGATGCCGGCTTTTCTGTCGGTTGTGTTGTGTCGGCCGAAGCCGGGTTGACTTTGGATGCACTGCGCTCCAGAAACACATACAGCACGACGCCCCCGGCGAGCGGAATCAGGTAGTAGATCGCGCGATAAGCCAGGACCGCGCCCATCAGCGTCGGCTGATCGACTTCGCCCGACAGCAGCGCCAGGTAAACGCCTTCCAGCACCCCCAACCCGGCCGGTATGGGCGTGATCACGCCAACGATGGAGGCGGCCATCAGCACGCCGAGCGTCATGCCGTATGACACCTTGCCTTGGAGCAGCAAGTACATCGCACAACCCATCAGCGCCCAGTTGACGCTGGAGATCAGCAATTGCACAGCCGCCAGCGCAGGCGACGGACAGTGAATGCGCTTGCCGCGAAATGACCATTCACGCCCGCGTGCCATCGCGCACGCAACGACATATGCCACTGCCAGCAACAGCATCAGCACGCCCAGTGCACGCACAGTGGTGCTGGCCATGTGAGCTTGGCTGGGCGGGGTGATGACGCCAGAGGCAAACAACCCGCCAGCAAGCAAGCCATAGCCCAGCCAGTTGGTGGCCATGCTCAAGCCGACCACCTGTGCGACCGTGGGCTCATCGAGCCCCGAACGCGCATAGAGCCGCACCCGCAT
>CAHJWV010000568.1 GCA_903643055.1 Burkholderiales bacterium
TGAACACGCTGCGCAGCAAAGTGCTGGCCGGCAGCGCAGCTGCCGATACGCTGACAGGTTATGCCTCTGCCGACCGCATCACCGGCCTGGATGGAGATGATCTGATCCACGGCCGCTCGGGCAACGACACGCTGGAAGGCGGCGATGGCAACGACCAGCTCTTTGGCGATCAGGGCGATGACCTGATCTTCGACGGTCGAGGCAATGACCGTCTGGATGGCGGTGCGGGCAATGACCGCTTGCATGCCGATGAAGGCGACGACACGCTGTTCGGTGGCAGCGGCGCTGATGATCTGCAGGTGGCAGGCAATGGCCACAGCCTCGTTCATGGCGGCGATGGCAACGACACGATCTCGGCCAGCGGAAGCGGCCACCACGTGGTTGATGGCGATGCCGGTGACGACTCGATCAACGTCGAGTACGGCCGACACGAAGTGTTTGGCAGCGATGGCAATGACCGGTTAAATACCTCGTACACCGAACTGGCCCGCCTCGACGGCGGCGCCGGCAATGACACGATCACCGGCTGGTTCAGCAACAGCATCACGGTGTTCGGCCGAGGCGACGGCCATGACGCGATCGACACCTTGTTTCAAGGAGAGCATTCGATCGAGTTCAAAAAAGGCATCACGACCACGGATGTGCAACTGCGCCGCAACGCTGACGACGACCTCGTCATCCAGCTCAAGGGCAGTGACGACAGCGTCACGGTGTATGGCTACTACACCTACCTCAGCAAAGCGGCCTATGCCATCTCGAGCATTCATTTCACCGAGGGCGGCGTGACCTGGACCATCGCTGACATCGCCCGCGAGATCATCGCTGGCACCGAAGGCGACGACGTGCTGTACAGCGACTACGACGGACCGGTGATCCGAGGCTTGGGCGGCAACGATGAACTGCATGGCACGCTCGCCGCCGAGACTCTGGACGGCGGCACCGGCAATGACACCTTGTATGGCGAGATCGGCAGCGACACTTATGTCTTCGACCATGGCTATGGGCACGATGTGATTGCGCCGCTCGACTTCAGTTTTGATACCGGGCACGCGCCAGACAAGATCAAGCTGGGCGACAGCGTCTCCACCGATGAAGTCGTGCTTCAACGCATCGCCCATTCGGACGACCTGCTGCTCAGCCTGGCAGGTAGCAGCGACAGCTTGTTGATCCAGCACTATTACGCCGGCTCACTGGCAGGCGACCAATACACCGAGATCGACTTCGGCGATGGGTTGACCTGGAACTTCGACGAAGTCAAGCGCCGCATCAGTAGCCAGCCCGTCGCATCCGGCAGCGCAGCAGCTCATTCAGCGGCCACGCTGCAGGGCCAGGCGGAAACACTGGTGTCGGCGATGTCCGTCTTCGCGCCATCGGCTGCTTCGGACCTGCTGGTGATGAACACGTGGGCGACAGCGCCTGTGTGGGCAGCAAACGCCAGATAAGCTTGCGCGCTACGCAAAGAGGCCGCGCACCGTGGAGAACCCTGCGGTGCGCGGCCTGCAGCCATCGGCCGCTTAGCGATAAGCGGCCGGCAACAACGCAGCGATTCCCATCCCACCTTAGCCCACCGACCACGGCATGCGCATCCTCGTCGTTCATCAAAACTTTCCCGGCCAGTTCGGCCACCTGACGCAAACCTGGGCGCAACGCCCCGGTTGGGATGTGCGCGCACTTGGGCGCAGTACCGCACCGGGCCTGGCCGGCTTCAACAAGCTGCTGCGCTACAAGCTGCACCGCGAGAGCCACCCGCATCAGCATGCTTATCTGCGGCAAATGGAAGCCGCGACCTTGCATGGCCAGGCCACCGCGCGCGCGATGCTGCAAATGAAGGACAGCGGCTTCACACCCGATGTGATCGTGGCCCACCCCGGCTGGGGCGAAACGCTTTATGCGCGCGATGTGTACCCCGATGCGCGGCTCGTTCATCTTTGCGAGTGGTACTACAACGCCGAGGGCGCCGATCTCGGCTTCGACCCCGAATTTCCGTTGAGCTTCGATGACCGTGCGCGCATCCGCACCTGGAATGCGCTGCACACGCTGAACCTCACGCAATGCGACGCCGCCATCAGCCCGACGCAATGGCAGCGCAGCCGCCACCCCGACATCTTTCTGCCGAAGATCACCGTGCAGCATGAAGGCATCGACACCGAGACACTGACGCCCGACCCGCACGCAAGCTTCACCACGCCCAGCGGCGTGACGCTGAAGGCAGGTGACCCGGTGCTGACCTATGTCGCGCGCAACCTCGAGCCTTACCGCGGCTTTCACATCTTCATGCGGGCGCTGGAGAAGATCCAGCAGCAGCACCCGAACTGCCATGCGGTGATCGTGGGCGCCGATGGCGTGAGCTACGGCAAGAAGCCGAAGGATGCCGCGAACTGGCGGGAGCACATGCTGGGCGAAGTCAAGCTGGATGCGGCCCGCACGCACTTCCTCGGCCGCGTGCCTTATGCGAGCTACCTGAAAGTGCTGCAAGTCTCTGCGGCCCACACTTACCTCACCTACCCCTTCGTGCTGAGCTGGTCGCTGCTGGAAGCGATGGCCTGCGGCGTACCGATCATCGGCAGCGACACCTCACCGTTGCGCGAAGTGATTCGAGATCAACGCAATGGCCGGCTGGTGGATTTCTTCGACGCCGA
>CAHJWV010000569.1 GCA_903643055.1 Burkholderiales bacterium
GAAGACGGCATACGAGATAAGCTAGTGACTGGAGTTCAGACGTGTGCTCTTCCGATCTTCAGCGATGGACCCCAGTGGCTTGGGAGGCAGCGGTTGATTCATTCAGCGGATGTTTCATACAAAAATTTAACCGCTTAAATTTTGGGAAGGACGCATGCGAATCGAAGATGACCAAAACTTTTGAGAGACAACAAGCGAGCCGTTGCAGAGATCCGATCGACACAGGCCGCTTGATCACATCGACAGACTTGAACTGAGAGAGGCGACACCATGGATCTCACAAATCACACCGCAAGGCGCATTGCACAACGCGTCGAACAAGCCATCGCAAAGCGCAGCGCGCTCACCGGCCTCGCCGGGCTGGTCTTGAGCAGCACCGCGTTGATGGCCAGCCCCACGGCATCGGCCAAGGAAGTGACGGTCTGGGCCTGGGACCCGAACTTCAACATCGCGATCATGCAAGAGGCCGCCAAGCGCTACAGCGCCAAGCACCCCGGCGCAACCTTCAAGATCGTCGACATGGCCAAGGCCGATCTGGAGCAGAAGCTGCAGACCACGCTGGCCTCCGGCGCCACCAAGACCCTGCCCGACATCGTGCTGGTCGAGGACTACAACGCGCAGAAGTACCTGCGCTCCTTCCCCGGCGCGTTCGAGCCGATGTCCGGCACCGTCGACTACGCCGGCTTCGCCAAATACAAGGTCGACCTGATGACGCTCAACGGCAAGGTCTACGGCCTGCCGTTCGACTCGGGCGTCACCGGCCTGTACTACCGCAAGGACCTGCTGGCCAAGGCCGGCTTCTCCGACAAGGACCTGCAGAACATCACCTGGGACCGCTACATCGAGATCGGCAAGAAGGTCGTCGCCACCACGGGCAAGAAGATGCTCGGCATCGACCCCAACGACAACAGCCTCGTGCGGATCATGATGCAGTCCGCTGGCCGCTGGTACTTCGACAAAGACGGCAAGCTCGACATCAAGAACAACGCAGCGCTGAAGGCCGCACTCGAAGTGCAAGCCAAGCTCTTCAAGGCCGGCATCGTCAAGCCGACCGCCGGCTGGCCCGAGTACGTGGGCGCGGTGAACGGCGGCGACGTGGCCACCATCACCACCGGGGTGTGGATCACCGGCGCGGTGAAGTCTGAGAAGAGCCAGTCCGGCCTGTGGGGCGTGGCGCCCACGCCGTCGCTCGGCATCCCCGGCGCCACCCATTCGTCCAACCTCGGCGGCTCCAGCTGGTACGTGCTGTCCAGCGGCAAGGAAAAGGCGATGGCCGTCGACTTCCTTAACGAGATCTATGCGAAAGACGTCGATTTCTATCAGGCCATCCTGCAATCGCGCGGCGCCGTGGGCACGCTGATGGCCTCGCGCAACGGCAAGGAATACGCCACTCCCGATCCCTTCTTTGGGGGCGCCAAGGTCTGGCAGCAATTCAGCGATGACCTGCCCAAGGTGCCAAGCGTCAACTACGGCATCTACACCTATGAAGCCGATACCGCGATGGCGGCCCAGCTGCCCGGCCTGATCAGTGGCACGCCGGTGGACAAGGTGCTGGACAACATCAACCAGCAGCTCGCCGCGCAGATCAAGTAAGCGTTTTTCGATTCGGGGCGGCCAGCGAAACGCTGCGCCGCCTGCTCTGGCTCACGCTGGCCCGCTCTTACCTGTTCTCAAGGCATCTTCATGCGGCAGTCCCCTGCGCCTACATCTCGGCGGCGCCTCTATGACATCAACGGCTGGGCTTTCATCGGCACCGCCTTGCTGTTGATGGCGGTGTTCATGGTCTACCCGATCGCCAAGTCGCTGTGGATGTCGACCCACGCCGGCCAAGGCACGATGGTGCGCTTCGTCGGGCTCGGCAACGTGGAGCGGCTGCTCGACGACCCGATGTTCTGGCGCGCGCTCACCAATACCTTCATCTATTTGGTGATCCAGGTGCCGGTGATGATCGTGCTGGCCCTCGTGATGGCCTCCTGCCTGAACATGCCGAACCTGCGCTTTCGCGGCCTGCTGCGCACCGCCGTGTTCCTGCCCTGCGTGACCTCGCTCGTCGCGTACTCGGTGCTGTTCAAGAGCATGTTTTCATACGACGGCATCGTCAACGTGATGCTGCTGAAGCTGGGCCTGGTCGACAGCAGCGTGCCGTGGATGTCTGACCCGTTCTGGGCCCGCTTCGTCATCATCACGGCGCTCACCTGGCGCTGGACGGGCTACAACATGGTGTTCTATCTCGCCGCGATGCAGAACATCGACAAGTCGATTTACGAGGCTGCGCGCATCGATGGCATCTCGGCCTTTCGCCGCCTGGTGTCGATCACGATCCCGATGCTCAAGCCGGTGATCCTGTTCACCACGATCACCTCCACCATCGGCACGCTGCAACTGTTCGACGAGGTGATGAACATCACCGGCGGCGGCCCGGCCGACAGCACGCTGTCGCTGTCGCTGTACATCTACAACCTGTCCTTCAAGTTCGTGCCGAACTTCGGCTATGCGGCCACGGTCTCTTATGTGATCGTGGTGCTGGTGGCCCTGCTGGCGCTGATCCAGTTTTACCTGGCCCGGGAGCGTGACCAGTGAGCCGGCTGCTGGACGCACTCCGCGGCGCCGCGGTCTATGCCTTCCTCGGCCTGATGGCACTGCTCTCGGTGTTCCCGTTCGGCTGGATGGTGGTCAGCGCCACCAACACCAGCCGCGACATCACCAAGGGCAAGGTCACGCTCGGCAACGCCTTGCTCGACAACTTCCACAAGTTCACCGAGCTTTATGACGTGGGCCAGGTGTTCTGGAACTCGGGCAAGGTCGCGCTGGTCGGCTCGCTGCTGACGCTCATCGTCTCGTCGGTCGCCGGCTATGGCTTCGAGGTCTTCCGCTCGCCGCTGCGCGAGCGCGTTTACCAGGGCGTGTTGCTGTCGATGATGGTGCCGTTCGCCGCGCTGATGATCCCGCTGTTCACGCTGATGGCCTCGTTCGACATGCTGGACACCCACATGGCGGTGATCCTGCCGACCGTCGCTTCGGCTTACCTGATCTTCTACTTTCGCCAGAGCAGCAAGTCCTTCCCACCCGAGCTGCGTGAGGCCGCCCGCATCGACGGCCTGAAGGAATGGCAGATCTTTCTCTTCGTCTACGTGCCGGTAATGCGTTCCACCTACGCGGCGGCTTTCATCATCGTGTTCATGGCCGCCTGGAACAACTTTCTGTGGCCGCTGATTGCACTGCAGTCGGTCGAGCTGAAGACCATCACGCTGGTCGTCTCCTCGCTCGGCTCGGCCTACACACCGGACTTCGGCGTGATCATGGTGGCGACGATCCTCGCCACCCTTCCCACGCTCCTCGTCTTCTTCGCCATGCAACGGCAATTCGTGCAGGGCATGCTGGGCTCCGTCAAATAAGGCTTCATCACCATGCGTTCTGTCGCCAAGCTCCACACGGGCTGGACCTTTCACACCACCTTCGACCCTGCGCTCATCACTACGG
>CAHJWV010000570.1 GCA_903643055.1 Burkholderiales bacterium
GGCCTGATGCAATTGCAGCAGGTTGCGTTCGACGCGGTAAGGATGTTCGTTAACGTCCTCAAGAAAGAGCACGCCGCCTTTGACCTTCGGCCAATGCGGTGTTCCCAACAATGAGTTGAGCACGCACAAGTTGCCACCCCACAGCGTGCCCTGCACTTCCAGGCCCTCGAAGCCGGCCTCGGTGCGAAAGCCAATGGCTTCCAATGCACCGCTCATCGCTTCGACAAAACAATCGGAGGTCACGTCATCGACCTCTTCGCCGCCGAAGTCATCGCTGCCCAGCGGGCCAGACCAGGTGCGCGCTTTGGCATGGGCCAGCAAGCCCATTTGCAGCGCCGTCATGTCGCTGTAGCCGACCCAACGCGTGCCTTGCTCGACGCTGTGGGCCAGGAGCTTCCAGTCGATGCGATCGAGCAAGCGGGTGAGGCCATAGCCTCCGCGTGTGGCCATCGCAATCGATGGCGCAGCCTGGGCCACGCGGTGCAGCGCGGCCAAGCGGGTGTCGTCATCACCGGCAAAGCGTTGCTGCTTCGCCAGCGCCGCCTCATCGACATGAACGTGAAAATCCAGAGCAGACAATCGCTTAACGGCCCGCTTGAGCGGTGCCGCCTTCAGCAAAACGCCTGCGGGGGAGAACAGGGTCAGCTCGTGAGCGCAGCTGTCACTGGGGTCGTGGTGGGGGTGGTCGCAATGCAGGCTCAATTTCCAGCGCCTCTCCAGTGGGAATCTCGGGGATGTCGAGAACCTCGGGGATCTCGATCTTCGGCACCGCGCGGCGCTGGCGATACAACTCGCGCCGCTCGGCAAAAAAATCCTTCAGTACCTTGCCGCAGTCGTCGGCCAGCACACCGCCTTCAAGCCGCGTGTGGTGATTGAGTTGCGGCTGCGCGAAGACGTCGATCACCGAGCCGGCCGCGCCGGTCTTGGGGTCGGTCGCGCCAAAGACAACGCGCTTGAAGCGAGCATGCAACAGCGCCATCGCACACATCGCGCAAGGTTCGAGCGTGACGAACAACTCGCACTCCGGCAAGCGGTAGTTGCCGAGAAGTGTCGCGGCGTGGCGCAAGGCCACGATCTCGGCATGTGCGGTCGGGTCATGTTCGGTGATGGGCCGGTTGTAGCCGGTGGCAATCACCTGTCCGGCCCGCATGATCACCGCACCGACAGGCACCTCACCGACCAGCCAGGCGTTTTGTGCCTGATCGAGCGCAATGCGCATCGCCTGCTCATCGGCAGGATGAACGGGCGTGGCGGTCACTGATCGGCTTCTTCTTTGCGAGCGCCTTGCTGCATCGCCTTGTTGACGTCGTCACGCACTTTGTCCTGCAATTGCTGCGACTGCTGGCGCACATTGCCATCGGGCGTGCCGCTCGCGCCCAGCGCTGCGGCAGGCACCTGCGTTGCCGATTTCATCTGCTTGCTGGCCACCATGCCGACGAGGGCCAGCACGACAAGCAAGGACACGATGCCAAACAGGGCTTTCATGCGGCGATCTCCATGAGATGACTGTTAATGAGGCGTGCGGCGATGCTGCGCGTTAGCCATTCAAGGGCCAGCGCCCCAATGGAACGTGAACCGTCTGTCCGATCAAGCTGTGCACAAGCACGAGTTCGCGTGCTGTCCAGGTGATGGGCTCGACCGGCTGCTCGGCCACCGGACGGTCGTCATACAGCAACGTCAGATGGGGTGCGAAACGCGCGTCGACCCAAGCACCCAGTGCCGCCTTCTTCATCGCCCAACCCAGCTGCTCCTGAAATGCCTGGGCTGCCGCCAAGCCGGCCGCATCACCGCGCAACACGATCGGGTGATTGCCGGCGCCAGGCCGAGGGGTGCGACCGGAATAACTCATCACCCGGTCGAGCGTCATCTCGAAGGCCGCTGCGCTGACGGTTGCCGCCGCCGCCTGGGCCCGGCTGATGATGTCGTGGCGAACACTCATGTGGTCACCCAAATGATGCAGCGTGACCTGAAACCGCTCTGGGCGCAGCGGCGCGCCCTGCAAGCCGTGTTCGTCGCGAAGCCGATATGCGAGCCGCCCCATGCGTGCAGCAGTTTCTTCGTCCGGATAGAGCGCGAAGAACAAACGATCGGTCGGCCGCGGCTCGACCTCGAAGCCCGCGAGCGTCAGTTGCTGCTGCGCAGGTGCAAAGCGCTTGTCCGCCGGGCGCTTGGCCGGCACCTCGATGTCATCGGGGCCTGCGTTGCCTCGCGCTTGATCACAGTCAATGGAAGTCACGGGCTCGCTCAGCTCAGATTCAGGGTTAGATGATCAACGGGCAACGGGTAACGGGGATGGACAGAAGCCTGGCTTGTGAAGCAGGCACCAAGCTCTTCCGCTCCTTCAAGCCACCACCAGGTCCGACGAGCGGCCCTCGCAGCGCAACCCGCGAGAATACCAGGGTCATGGAGACTGGAACGCTGGCCCGGTTCATCACTGAATCCGCATGGGCCGGCTTCGATGCATCGCACCGCCACAGCGGCGAGCGCGCAGCGATTCAAACCAGACAGCGCCGGGCGCCTTTGCCTATCCCCAACTGAACCGAACACAGCCCAAGCCGCCCGTGCGACAGTCGGCCGGTTGCCCACTCACGATCATGAACAGTCCTGGAGGTGCCCATGGGTGCAGACTTCGAGTCGATTCACAACCACTACGAACGCGTCGTGATTGAGGCTGTGCTGGCGGCCGCGCCAGGCTACCCGGGCGTGCCGCACAGCTTGCTGCCGGATGTGGCCTGCGTTGCACTGAACCGCTTGCCGGCGCGCTACATCCGCCATGAAGTCGACCTGGCTTTCTATCTGACCGAAGGCGAACGCGCGAACAACGAGCGGGCGATGGCCGAAGCGATCAATTTCGCCTTTGACTTTGTTCAGGCCCGCAACGCGATGCGCGCACGCGGCTGAAACGCATCAGCCGCACAGCCCCGACACCGAGTTGCCCGCGGGCGGGCGGCGGTGGCTGGTGGCCGGGCGCACCAGCACGGTCGGGAAACTGACAGGCAGCGTCTCCGGGAAATCGCGGCTGTAATGCAGCCCTCGGCTTTCGTGCCGCATCAAGGCCGAACGCACGATCAACTCGGCGCAGTCGACCAGATTGCGCAACTCGAGCAGATCGCGCGAGACGCGGAAGTTCGCGTAGTAGTCATCGATCTCGCTGCGCAACAGGGCAATGCGGTGCAGCGCCCGCTCCAGCCGCTTGGTCGTGCGCACGATGCCGACGTAGTTCCACATCAGCAGCCGAAGCTCGTCCCAGTTATGGGCGATGACGACCTGCTCATCGGCGTTCTCGACCTTGCTCTCGTCCCAGGCCGGCAACGCGGGATGCGAAACCGGTCCATGGCTCAGGATCTCTTCCGCACAGGTCTTGCCCAGCACAACGCATTCGAGCAGCGAGTTGCTGGCCAGCCGGTTCGCGCCATGCAAGCCGGTGTAGGTGGTCTCACCGACGGCGTAAAGGCCGGGCACGTCGCTGCGGCCTTGCAGGTCGGTGACCACGCCACCGCAGGTGTAGTGCGCAGCCGGCACGACCGGGATCGGCTGGGTCGTGATGTCGATGCCCAGCTTCAGGCAGCGAGCGTAGATCGTCGGGAAATGCTCTTTGAGGAAATCGGCACCGAGGTGCGTCGCATCGAGCAGCACATAGTCGAGCCCGTGCTTCTTCATCTCGAAGTCGATCGCGCGCGCCACGATGTCCCGCGGCGCCAGTTCGGCACGTTCGTCATGTGAAGGCATGAAGCGAATGCCTGCCGCGCCACCCGGCCCCATGTTCGGCAGCAGCAGATGAGCGCCTTCGCCACGCAAGGCCTCGGTGATCAGAAAGCTGCGTTCCTGGGGGTGATAAAGGCAGGTCGGGTGGAACTGGATGAACTCCATGTTGGCCACGCGCCCGCCAGCCCGCCAAGCCATCGCAATGCCGTCCCCGGTGGAAGTGTCCGGGTTGGTGGTGTAGCGGTAGACCTTGCCGGCACCGCCCGTGGCCAGCACCACCGCCGACGCAGCCAGGGTTTCCACGCGCTGACGGTCGATGTCCAGCGCATAAACGCCGTAGCAGCGGGGCTGCTCATCGCGCTTCAAATGGCGCGAGGTGATCACGTCGACCGCCATCCAGCGTTCGAGCAATCGGATGTTGGGATGGCTTGCGACTTCCTTCAGCAGCACGTCATGGATCGCCTTGCCCGTCGCGTCGGCCGCATGGGCAATGCGCCGCACCGCGTGCCCGCCTTCCCGGGTGAGGTGCAAGCCGAGCGGGCCATCGGGGTCGGGCGAAAAAGGCACGCCGCGGTCAACCAGCCATTCGATCGCGTCAGCACTGTGCTCGGCAATGAAGCGCGCCGTTTGCTCATCAACCAACCCGGCGCCCGCATCGCGGGTGTCGCGCACATGGGATTCGATGCTGTCGTCGGTTCCGAGCACGCCGACGATGCCGCCCTGCGCCCAGGCCGTCGCGCCTTCATTCATGTTGCGTTTTGCCAGCACCACCACCGGCTGATGCGCGGCGAGGTGCAAGGCCACCGTCAAACCTGCCAAGCCCGCACCAACAATCACTACCGGGAGTGAAGACGAATCAGGCGGGCTTGCAGACATGTTGAGATGAAAGTCGGGACGCTGTTTCGCGACCGCAGACAATGAGCGTTGAAGCGGGGATTCTATCGAGCGAGTCAGCACATCCGTTTTTAAGGCCAACTCCTGCTGCACCCCCGTCACCGTGAAATCGTTCCCACTTCGCCTCGTCACATTTAGACACAAGCAACCTACACTGAATGATCGCGAGGGTTTCCCATGTCCACCACACCAAGCATTACCTCCAAGCCCTCGACCGGGCAAGCTCAACACAAGCAAGCTAACCGAACACCGACACTGACTCAAGCGCAGGTGGTAACCGACGCGCCGACTCGAGCTGCCCCCCCGCAACCCACCGCCGACTCCGCGCATGAGATGTTTGTTTCATGCAGTGCCGCGCAAGCGATGCAACAGAAGTTCGAGCATCAACCCACCGAGTTCATTGCCTTTCATGACATCGGCACCGTGACGGCGAGCAAGCTGCTCGCCGGCGTGGCGGCCGCCAGCGGGCGCACTGTTCAGCGTCTGGTGATCCGCCGCCAAGGCTACGGCAATGCGCTGGCGACCTTGGAATTCATCGACTTCCAGTCTGGCGGCCAGTCGCTTCGCATCTACACGACCGAGGCCGAAGCCGACCTGTCCACTCGGGGCGAATTGGCCCATGTGCTGCTGAACTACAGCCGCCTGGGTGTCGTGCTCGTCGGTGACTTTGCCCGCCCGCTGGCCACTTCGGCGTTCGGCCCCTTGCGCGAAGCCATGCTGTCCAACAGCTGGCGCAATCGCCAGATGCTGTTGCTGCCGCTGGCAGCTTCCAGCGCCATCAGCGGCAACACCGCACTCGGTCAAGGCACCGGCGTGACCGTGCGCACAACACCGCAAGTCACGCGGCCGGCTCAGGCCTGGGAATTCATCAGCGGCAGCTGGAACCGCCTGCGCGCTCAGATCTATTCCGACACCGGCCGTGCCCTGCTGGGCCTGCCCGGTGCTGGCGCCAGCGCGCCGGGCACAGCCGCCAGCGCCTCCGTTAAAAACCAGCCGCAGGCGATTCATTCGCAAGCCGCACCGCTGTACATCAATTCAGCCCAGGTTCCGCTGAGCAGCAAGCTGCCGACACTGCCGGATGAAGTGTCGCCCTTAGATGCCGTGGAAGAACTGCCGCTGGTGCGCTACGCCAACCAGCTGGGCGAACTACCCGGCATCGTGAGCGTCGCCATCTTTGACATTCAGACCGGCCAAAGCCTGGTCTATGCCGGCGAGCCCAACCACGATGCACTGGCACAGCAGGGCGCCAGCCTTTTTGCCGCGATGGCTGCGGCAAGCCAGGCGCTCAGCATGGGCAAGGCTTTGCCAGAAGCGGCGATCACGCTGGCAACCCACCATCTGATGCTGCGCGGCGTGCCCAATTACCCGGGGCTGGCGCTGCACGCCGTGCTCGACAAGACACGCAGCAACCCCACCGAAATGCGCCTGCGCATCCTGCGCCTGGACGCATCGCTCGCCTCCATCAGCGAGAGACCTCAACGGCGCGAATGAGCGGTGCGGGGCAAAGCACTCTTCGGCCCTTTGCCCCCGCCCTCACCCCCGCTGCATGAACCCCAGATCGCGGTCGAAGTTCTGCAGGTTCGGGAACACCAGATCGAGCTGTGATTCGCTGGCGCCGAACCAGCGGCCGAGCGTGGCGCCGATCTGGTCGACAGAGATGCCGGGCAGGAACACGCCGCTGCCCACTTCATCTGGATGGTTCAGGCCCACCTGCGGGAAGCGGCCATAGATGTCGCGCCCTTTGACAGCACCGCCGCTAACGAAGTGGTGTGCGCCCCAGCCGTGGTCGGTGCCGTCGCCGTTGCTCGCGAAGGTGCGGCCGAAGTCGGAGGCGGTGAACAGCGTCACCTTGTCGCGCAGGCCCATCGTGCCGAGCACGGAATCGAAATAGCCTAACGCGTGAGATACGCGGGTCAACATTTCGGCCTGAGTGCGGGTCTGGTAGTCATGGGTGTCGAAGCCGCCCATGCTGACAAAGAACACCTGCCGGTTCACGCCCAACGCCGAGCGCGCGCCGATGATGCGCGCCACCGACTTCAGCTGCAGCGCCAGGTCGTTCGGGTTGTAGAGGTGGCTGACCAGGCTCAGGTACTGCGAAGGCGCCGCGACGTTCGAGGCCGCATAGGCGCTGCTGAACGCCACCTGCGCGTCGATCGAGCGTTTGGTGATCGCGGCCTGCTCTCGCGCCAGCACATGGGGCAGGCCCTGCGGCGCATTGTTGTTGGTGATGATCTGGCGAAAGCTGGTGGCGGCCGCGGTCGAGCCGAACAGGCTGCCGCTCAAGTTGCTGATCGCGGCCGAGCCGCCGCTGCTCACCTGGTATTGAAAGACGGTGTCGCCGGACAGGAACACGGCGTTGCCGGAAACCGAGATGCTGGTGAACACGAGGTTCGAGTTGCTGCTGGCCAGCATGTCGCCGAGCCGGCCGCCCCAGCCGGTCTTCGCGCCTTCGGGCCCAAGCGCCTGCCAGGTCGACTGCTGGTCGTTGTGCGAGAACAGCTTCTTTGGCATCGGCTTGCTGTTGTTCAGGAACTCGGCCTTGGTCAGCGGCTGCACCAACGGCCCGGCGTTGGCGATGATGCCCAGCCGGCCTTGGTCGAACAAAGACTTGGCCTCGGCCATCGCCGGATGCAGCGCAAAGCTGCGGCTGTTGTTGACCGGTGAAGCGGCAAAGGTCGGATCGATGGGAACGACCCCGCCCAGCGACGCGGGCGTGCCCCAATCGGCATTCGGGTCGATCGGCGTGCCGGCAGCCTTCAGCGCAATCGGCGTGCTGCCGGCCGATCGCACCGTGGTGTACGCCTGCCACGACGCGCTGTCGGTGGGCAGCACCATGCTGGCCGAATCGTTGCCGCCATAAAGAAACAGGCAGACGATGGCTTTGTAGTCATTGCTTTGGGCCACCGCGGCATTCATCGCCGCCAGGTTCATCGCGAATGGCAGGCCGCTGGCACCGACCGTGCCCGACAACGCTGCGGCGCGGCGCAGGAACTCACGGCGAGAGGCAAGGCTGGACGGGCATTTGGATTTCTGTGTCATGGACGGAGCCTCATCACGAATCACTTCTGAACGAGGTAATCGGGCGACGCCATCGTCAGGAAGACGGCGATGCGCACCCGGTCGCGCTTGGCGGCATCGATCTGCGCGTGGTTGCTGGCGGTCAGCACAGGGATGGCCCGCCCGTTGATGCCGGCAATGATCTGCGAACGCAAGGCCGTGCTCATCTGCCCCGACATCAGCAGCAGGTTGATGCGGTCGATCAGCGCCGCCGCGTCATCGGCCAGCGCCAGCTCGGCGCTGAAATCGGGCTGAATGTCACGCGTGGTGTTGAGCAGCCAGCCATCGCGCAGGTAGTTCAGGTAACCCGCAACCGAGACTTCGTTGGTCAGTTGCAGCTCAGGCGAGTAAAGCAGCGTGGTCGCGCCACGCGGCGTGTAGTTGGGACGGTAGAAATTGAACACCGATGGCGCGCGCAGCGCGGTCTGGCCGAGCGCACCCGCCGGGCTGTCGGTGTCATCGAGGCCGGCATAGCGGCCACTGGTCGATTTGGCATTGAAGGCACGCAGCAGGCTCGACAGGCGCAGTAGCGGCTCGCGCACCTTGCCGAAACGCACGTCGCTGGCGTTCACGCTGCGCGCTTCGCTGTCGAGCAGCACCGCGCGAAACACCGCCTTCATGTCGCCGCGCACACCGGTGCCGTTGTCGTTGAAAACGGCCGCCACCCGGCCGATGTAAGCCGGGCTGGGGTTGCTCGTGACCAGGCGTTGGATCAGCTGACGGCCGAGGTTCGGGCCCACGTTGGGGTGATTGAACAGGCGGTCGAGCGCAATCTTCAGGTCGGCTTCGGCATCGGCCGCGCCGGCCGGGATCGTCAAGCCGAGGAACTTCTTTTCGCTGGTCGAGTGGTAGGCGTTGTAAGCCTGCATTGGCCGCCAGTCGCGCTCCAGGTTCACGCTCTTGCCGAGGAAGCGCGCTTCGTTGCGGTCAGCGAGATGGGGCCCGGCATACCAGCTCCAGCCGGTCATCACCTTGGCCAAGCCCTTGATGTCGGCGGTGCCGTAGGTGTCAACCGGCGAGCCGGTTTTGTAGCTGCCGTCGGAGTTCAACTCGTACAAGCCGATGGTGAAGAGCTGCATCACCTCGCGGGCGAAGTTTTCGTCGGCCGCAAGGCCGGTGACCGGGTTCTCTTTCTGGTTATGCAACGTCGACAGGTAGACGCCCATCATCGGATGCAGTGCCACGCCTTCGAGCAGATCGCGGAAGTTGCCGAAAGCTTTCTCGCCCAGCATGTCGTAGTAAGCCGCGACGCCGCGCGGCAGCTTGGCCAGTGACTGGTCGACAAAGGACACGACGAAAATCTGCGACAGCGCAAAGGCCGCGCGCTGGCGCAACTGGTCGCCTCCGGTAATGGCCTGTGCCCAATACGACTCACGGAAGGTGGTCTGGCTGACGGTCGAGCCGGCCGCCGTCAGGTTGCCGGCCATTTGGTCGAGATAAGCGCGATGCAGCGACTGCGGCTTGGCGAACTGCTCGTCCAACCAGGCCGCATAGCCGATCTGCGACAGGCGATCGATGTCGGTGGTGGTCGGCCCGTAGGTCGACTGTGTCAGGAAGCGCGCGGCTTCGCTGCGGCTGACCGGTGCCGAGGGGCTGGACGGCACAGCGGGTGCGGGAACTGGCGCAGGGGCAGGGGCAGGGGCAGGCGCGGGTACTGGCGTAGGCGTAGGCGTAGGCGTAGGCGTAGGCGTAGGCGTAGGCGTAGGCACTGGCACTGGCACTGGCGCAGGCGCGGCAACCGGCGCCGGCGCTGGTGTGTTTTCAGTGGCCGTTGCAGGTGTCGCCGGGATTGCGCCATTGGCAGGAGACGGCGCAGCCGCATCGGCAGCAGCATTGCTGGATGAAGCCGGCACAGCGCCGCCCCCACCTCCTCCACCACCGCAAGCCGTTAAAACACCCACCAGCAACGCCGCCACGGTGGATCGCATCCCCGGGCCAGCCCAACATTCATGCGCCGTCACGTTCCATCTCTCCAAGCTTCGGTACTACAGAAACAAGTCTGCGGGCACTTTCATCGTGTGAAAGCCTGCAGGTCGCAAAGATGGATTGTGAGAATCAGCGGGATTTTGCGATGGCCGGATCAGCGGCCCAAATCGCGCTCAGTTCGAAAAGCTAACCGATCGTTTCAGCGTCACCACATGACGCGAGCACCATCGTCGCGGCCACACCACAGCTTTTGGATGCCACGCCGCGAACTTGTTATCTCAACAGCGGCATCGCCGCCTCATCTTGGTGCGATGGTCGCGCAACGGGCTTGATTGCGCTGTAGCACAAGGTCAGAACGCGCCGGTGCAGCCCGACCCGTGCCCCGTTGCCGCCCGTCAGGCTGTCGAACTCAATGTGTCGGCCGCGCGGCGCGATGCCCCGCTGCGGCGCCACATTACGCCGACCATGGCCAGCCCCAATGCCAGCACGCCCAGGCTGCCGGGCTCGGGTACCGGCGCGACGGGCGCCACCGGCACTTCTGCAAACTGGAGACGGGCATCGAAGGCACCGCCGTTGTATTGCGGAATGCTGCCGCCATAACCGCTCAGGCTCAGGTGATATTCGCCCTCGCCCAAGACCAGATCGCTGAGTTCGATGCTGGAGAAGATGGCGTAGCGCACACCGGTGGATTGCTTCAGGAATTCATCGCCGCGAAACAGGCTCGCATTACTGAAGTCGACCCAGAACTTGAAGGCCGCGCCCTGGTCGGCGATGAAGGAAAAGCGGAACGCCTTGTCGGCCGCGATCGAGAAGTTGAAGGTGTCGGTGAAATCGCCATAGATGCCGTCTCGGAAGGAAGAGACCACGCGGGAAGCACCAATCTCCCCCGCATCGAAATCATCGGCTCGCGCAGCGGTCGCGACGAGCATCGCAGCAGCGGCAAACGCCACTCCCAGGCCTTTGACACAGTGAACCGGCATGGCGCATCTCCTTGCACACCAAACAACTTGGCCCGCCGATTGGTGAGCAGGCGCAACGCAATGTCGAGCCCTAAACATAGGGAAGCGCTAATCCCGATTCCCACTTCCGGCCGGATCACAACGTGAAGCGACAAGACGAATCCGGGCCCGCTCACCGATCCGGTAAGACCAGTCGGTCAACTTGGCCTTACGGGTGAGCCAGCCGGTGGCCTGGCCCTGTCGGGTGAACCATCCGGCAGGCGCGCCTTACGCTGTCACAGAGATCACCACCTTGCCAAAGTGCCTGGCACCGGCCAGATGCTCGAAGGCTGCGCCGGCCTGATCGAAGCCAAACACCCGATCGACGACCGGGCAGATGCGGTTGATTTCGACAAACCGCGCCAGGTCTTCAGCCATCGCGCGGCTGCCCACCATGACGCCGCTCAGCCGCCGGGCGCCATTGATCAGCTTGAAGGGTTCCAACTCACCACCAAAGCCGCTAACGCCGCCGATGATCGCCACCGTGCCACCCACGGCCGTGGCATCGACCGAATTCGACAAGGTGCCGGTGCCGCCCACTTCGAGCACCAGATTGACACCCTCGCCCTTCGTCAGGCGCAGCACCTCCGCGGCCCATTGCGGATGGGTACGGTAGTTGACGACGCCATCGGCGCCGAGTTCGCGCGCCCGCGCCAGCTTGTCGTCGCTCGATGAGGTGATGATGGCCTGCAGCCCGGCCGCCTTCGCCAATTGCAAGCCCCAGATCGAGATGCCACCGGTACCGAGCAGCAACACGCTTTCGCCGGGGCGCAGTGCTGCTTCGATGAACAACGCATTCCAGGCGGTGACGCCGGCGCAGGTCAGCGTCGATGCTTCCGCATAGCTCAGGTGCGATGGAATTTGCACCCAGCCGTCTTCGTGGCTCACCACCTGCTCGGCCAGCACGCCATCGACCGAGCCCCCCGTCGCATCGTGGGTCTTGGCGAGCGTTTGTGCGCCCTCGGTCCATTTCGGAAAGAAAGTGCTGAAGACCCGATCACCCACGCGGAACCGGCCGACGGCCGAGCCGACAGCGACCACCTCGCCCGCGCCATCCGAGGTCGGCACGATCGGCTCGCTGCGCGACAAGGGGTATTGGCCGTTCGCGATCATCAGGTCGCGGTAATTCAATGAGACCGCATGGATGCGCACCTGCACATCATGGGCGCCGAGTTCGGGCACGGCCCGCGTTTGGCGCTCGAGGGACTTCAAGCCGCCGCCGACGGTCAAGCGATAGGTTTGCATGAGCTTCTCCTGGTGTGAATCGAGCTGTGAATGAAACAGGGTAGGAATGCGAAGGGACTTCCCACCTTCGAGCAAAGGCGTCAATGCGCCAGGATTGGTGGTGTTCGAAGTCATCAATCA
>CAHJWV010000571.1 GCA_903643055.1 Burkholderiales bacterium
GCGACCGATAAGCGCATCACCCTCGGCATGGTGCAAAAGCACTTTTTGTCGTCCTGGCATGCGCGCCATCGCGAGGCGATCGAGGGCTGGTCGGAAGACGAACGTCGCGCTTCATTCGACGATTTCACTCGTGCTATCGACGTCGTGAGCGCAGGCGACCCGCCGCCTGCCGCGCCGGCCGACGTGTTGGTGTTTCCGGCCATTGACCACACGCTGCTGGGCACCGGCATCGTGAACGCCATCCGGGCTCACCGTGCGCAAGCCGCGGGCACCGCGAAGCTGCGTGTGTTGCCCGCCCGCGCGGCGGTGTTTGCAATGGGCATTCAATGGGCTTACCCCGGCTCGGACCATCGGCTGGAACCGATGAATCGCCTGCGCTGGAGCCTGTATCCGCAAGCGCTCGATCTCGGCCCGGAGTTCTGGGCCGCGCGGACGCAGGCAATGAAGGTTGCCGACATCGACTTCGAAGATTTCCATGAAGGCCGCCTCGACATTTCGCTGCCGGTCACGGCCGATGGGCATGTCGATGCGATCGTCTTTTGGTTCGAGCTGGAACTGGGTGGCGCCCAGATCAGCAGTGCTCCGATCCATTCATTGGGCAGCGCGCTTCGGTGCCTGCGGCCTGCTGTGCAATACACCGACCCAATCGGCGTGCGTGCGGGCAATGCATTGCTTCTGCAGGTAAGGGTCGAGCCCGGTCGCCTTTCCTTCCACACATTGCCGCCCGCCACACAGCTGCGCATGTACAGCCTGCCCAGCTGGTATGTGCCGATGCTGGGTGACCGCCGCCGCAACGAGGCCTATCGCAGCGCGCTGGTCAGCACGTTGGCGGCCCAGCCGGCGAGCTTGGTGCTCGACATCGGCGCCGGCTGCGGGCTGCTGTCGATGATGGCAGCACAAGCCGGCGCCACGCGGGTGATCGGCTGCGAAACCCATCCCGCGATCCTGGCAGCCGGACGGGAGATTGCCGCGCTTAACGGGCTGGATGACCGCATCACGCTGATCGGCAAAGACTGCCGCCAACTGCAGGTGCCGGACGATCTGCCGCAGCGTGCCGATCTGGTGGTATTCGAACTGTTTGACTGCAGCCTGATCGGCGAAGGCATTCTTCATTTCCTCGCGCAGGCCCGAGAGCACTTGCTGGCAGAGGGCGCCCGCTACCTGCCGGCATTTGCCAAGATCCGCGCGATGGTGGTGGAGTACCGCATCGATCTGGTATGGGATATCGATGCGAACCTGCTGAACCCTTATCGCGCCTCGCCCGCGTTCATCAACGTCGACGCTTCGGCGCTGGCCTACCGGCCGCTCACTGAGACGTTCGATGTCTTCAGCTTTGATTTCGCAACCACAGGCCCGGCGCCGCAAGATCGAGAGCTCGACATCCCGGTGATCGCGGCCGGTACAGCGGGTGCGGTGCTCTTCTGGTTCGATCTGGGGCTGAACGCGGACACCTGGATCTCGAACGCGCCCGATGCCGTAGAGGCTTTGCATTGGAAGCAAGGCTTGCAGGTGCTGCCGGAAGTGCGTATCGACCCTGGGCTGCGCCTGCCGCTGCTTGCCCGTCACAATGGCAGCGGCCTGAAGTTTCAGTGGCTGCAGGGCGCGCTGCCAAAAGATGCGTTTTCCAGCTTGCCACGCTTCGACCCGCGCAGCCTTGCGGCTGCCAGTGAACTTGAACAGCAGACCCAGGGCCTGCTGCAACATTGCTCCCAGAACCCCGATGAATACGCCAAGGTGGCCGACGTGGCCCAACGCTTTGCGATCGACCCGGCCACGCACGGCCTCGACCCGACGATCGCCCAGCGCTTTGCCGCCATGCTGCTCGGCGGCTAACGAAGCGCTGCCGGCGACGCGCAGCGGTAAGGTCAAACGGCGCACCAATCTCCATGCGATCGGTGGGTCGTTTGAGGGCGGATGGACCACCCGCCCAAGCTGATGCGCATCTTCGCCATCTCCGACGTCCATGTGGACTACGACGTCAACTTGAAATGGGTCCACAGCCTGTCGCAGTTCGATCACCGTGATGACCTGTTGATCCTGGCCGGCGATGTCAGCCACAAGCAGGCCCTGCTCGCCGAGTGCCTGAGTGCATTGACACGGCGTTTCCGCGCAGTGCTGTTTGTGCCGGGCAACCACGACCTGTGGGTGCTGGGCGAAGACGCGCAGAGAAGTTCGCTGCAGAAGTTTGATGAAGTCGCCGCCACGGTCGAGGCCTGCGGCGCATCGATGGCACCGCAACAGTTCGGCGGCACACTACTGATTCCGTTGCAGGGCTGGTACGACTATTCCTTTGGCGAGCCGAGCGATCGGCTGCAGGACTTATGGATGGACTTTCGCGCTTGCCGATGGCCGGCGGGCTGGAAGGCCGCTGACGTGGCCCGGCATTTCGAGCGCATGAATCCGGTCGATAGGCCCCAACCTCTTTCGGTGAGTGGCGATGCCGCGGCCTCAGAGCCAATCACGAAGGTCATCACCTTCTCGCATTTCCTGCCGCGGATCGACCTGGTGCCGGCTTACGTGCCGGCCAAATACCGGGTGCTCGACCCGGTGCTCGGCAGCACGCGGCTGGATGATCAGTTGCGCCGCTTCCAGCCCCACGTGCATGTCTACGGCCACAGCCACATCAATCGATCGCTGCGCATCGAGGGCGTTACCTACATCAACAATGCGCTGGGCTATCCGCAAGAAGAACGCATCGCGTCCAGGTTGCTGGTGCAGATCAATCCGCTTCAAAGCGCCCCGTTCGGTGTCGATCGATCCGGGCCGCGGAAGCCTGGATGATCGGGCCTTCGCTGCCTTTTTTCCTGACCGAGCCATCATGTCCGACCCGACCCGATTGACCCTCAGTGCGCAGCAAATCGAGCTCTGGCTCGCTTTCTACAACCAGATCACCGACGTCGCGTTGCTGTCGAACCTGCGCCTGCTGCTCAATGAGGCCGAGCGCCAGCAAGCGCAGCGCTTTCATTTCCCTGATGACCGCCAGCGTTATCTGGTGACACGGGCGATGGTGCGCACGGTGCTGTCGCGCTATGTCGATGTGGCGCCGGCCGATTGGGTCTTTTCGAAGAACGAATATGGCCGTCCGGAGATCGTCAACGAAGCGGCAGCGGGGCTCAACTTCAACATCTCGCATTCGCGTGGCCTGATCGCACTCGGCATTTCAAGGCAGCGCATCGTCGGTGTCGACG
>CAHJWV010000572.1 GCA_903643055.1 Burkholderiales bacterium
CGCTGGCGTCGGTCAGCCACGGCGCCGCATGGGTTTCAGCGGTGCCGCTGGCCTTCACCGCGCTGCCGAACACCCGCCGCGACAAGGCCCAGGTGTGGCCCAGGTTGCCGTAGCTGTCACGCAACGCAAACAGCGGGCCGGGCGCCGTCAACGCCCAGTCGAGCACGGTTTGATGGGCGCTGGCTTGGGGTGTCAGGCACAAGGTCTGCATCGCGTACAGCACCGGTGAGCTGTAATCGTACTGTGTCACATGCTGGATGTGGAGTTTCATCTCGCCTTGCGCCGCATCATGCAGAATTCATGCAGAACTCATGCAGCTACCGGAACCAGGAAGTCGCGGCTGATGCCCACGCCCAAGGTGCCTACACGCTCCAGGAACTGTGTCAGAAACGCGTGCAGCCCGGTCGCGAGGATTTCATCGATGCGGCCGAAGCGCAGATCGGCCTGCAGCCGCCCGGCCCGGCGCAGCGTGTCTTGCGACTGCTCGTTGGCCACGCGCGCCAGGTTCGCCACCACCTCGTCCATGCAGGCCGCCAGCGAGCGTGGCATGTCGGCACGCAGGATCAGCAGCTCCGCGACCTTCTCCGGCCGGATGACATTGCGATAAGCCTTGCGGTAGACCTCGAAGCCCGACACCGAACGCAGGATCGCCGACCAGTGATAGAAGTCGTATTCCTGATCCTTGCCCGACCCGTTGCCGTTGCCATTGCCGGTGCCGAAGAACTCGCTCTCCACCGCATGGAACTTGACGTCGAGCATGCGGGCGGTGTTGTCGCAGCGCTCGAGAAAGCTGCCGATGCGCAGGAAGTGAAAAGCTTCGTCCTGCAGCATCGTTCCCACCGTCACGCCACGCGACAGGTGCGAGCGGAACTTGACCCACTCAAAGGCCTCGCCAGGGTCTTTTTGGAACGCGTTCATCCGCAGCATGCGCTGGAACTCGAGCCAGGTCTGGTTCTGGGTTTCCCAGACTTCGGTGGTCAATGCGCCCCGCACCGCACGGGCGTTTTCACGCGCGGCCATCAGGCAGCTGTAGATGCTCGACGGGTTGCGCTCGTCGCTGACCATGTAGTCCATGACCTTGCGCGCATCGACTTCGCCGTAGCGCGTTGCGTAGTCCTGCGACAGCTCCGAGATGCTGAGCAGGCCGCGCCAGCCATTGACGGCGGCATCGGCCGACTGCGGCAGCAGCGAGGTCTGGTAGTTGACGTCGAGCATGCGCGCGGTGTTTTCGGCGCGCTCCATGTAACGCGCCATCCAGAAGAGGTGGTCTGCGGTTCTTGAGAGCATGAATGAGCTCCTTGGTCTTAGATTGATTCGACTGCACTTGGCATGCGAACTCCGCCAGTGCCGTTCAGCGAAAGGCCACGCGCGATCATGCTTCCAGCACCCAGGTGTCTTTGGTGCCGCCGCCCTGTGACGAGTTGACGACCAACGAGCCATCTTTCAGCGCCACGCGCGTCAGGCCGCCCGGCACCATCTGCACGTCTTTGCCGGAGAGCACGAAGGGGCGCAGATCGATGTGGCGCGGCGCAATGCCGCTCTCGACAAAGGTCGGGCAGGTCGACAGGCTCAAGGTCGGCTGCGCGATGTAGCCGCTCGGGTTGGCTTCGAGCGCCTTGCGGAAATCGGCGATCTCCGCTTTGGTGGCAGCAGGGCCGACCAGCATGCCGTAGCCGCCGGCACCATGCACTTCCTTCACGACCAGCTCGCCGAGGTGGTCGAGCACGTATTTCAGGTCATCGGCCTCGCGGCACTGATAGGTCGGCACGTTGTTCAGGATCGGCTTTTCGCCGAGGTAGAACTCGATCATCTTCGGCACGTAAGGGTAGATCGACTTGTCATCGGCCACGCCAGTGCCGATGGCATTCGACAAGGTGACGTTGCCGGCGCGGTAGACACTCAGCATGCCAGCGCAGCCCAAGGTCGAATCCGGGCGGAACGCCAGCGGGTCCAGGAAGTCGTCATCGACGCGGCGATAGATCACATCGACCCGCTTCGGCCCTTGCGTCGTGCGCATGTAGACGAAGTTGTCCTTGACGAAAAGATCCTGGCCTTCGACCAGTTCCACGCCCATCTGCTGCGCGAGAAACGCATGCTCGAAGTAGGCGCTGTTGTACATGCCCGGCGTCAGCACGACGACCGTCGGCTCGTTGACGGCCGCCGGCGCCACGGCGCGCAAAGTCTCGAGCAACAGGTCGGGATAGTGGGCCACGGGTGCCACGCGGTGCTGACTGAACAGCTCGGGAAAGAGCCGCATCATCATCTTGCGGTTCTCGAGCATGTAGCTCACGCCGCTGGGCACGCGCAGGTTGTCTTCGAGCACGTAGTACGAGCCGCTGCCATCGGGGTTGGCGGCACGGACGATGTCGATGCCGCTGATGTGCGAATACACGCCGCCGGGCACATCAACGCCCATCATCTCCGGGCGGAACTGGGCGTTCTTGAAGATCTGTTCGGCCGGCACGATGCCAGCCCGGATGATCTCCTGCTCGTGGTACACGTCGTGGATAAAACGATTCAAGGCCGTCACGCGCTGCGTGAGGCCGCGTTCCATCTCGGCCCACTCGCCGGCCGGGATCACGCGCGGGATCAGGTCGAACGGAATCAGGCGCTCGGTGCCGGAGCCGTCCTCGTCTTTGGCGCCGTAAACGGCGAAGGTAATGCCGACGCGGCGGAAGATCATTTCCGCCTCTTCACGGCGGGAACGCATCACATCGCTGGTTTGCTGGGCAAGCCAGCGGTCGTACATGCGGTAGTGGTCGCGAACGCTCGTACTCGTCGCTCGCATCTCATCGAAGCTGGGT
>CAHJWV010000573.1 GCA_903643055.1 Burkholderiales bacterium
GTCCTACCGTCGAGGGGCTTGCCGCACCGGCCTGAAACCGAACAACAGCGCCGTGTTCGCGCCGTTCCTTCAGGCTTTGAGCTAGTGTTTACTCACCTACGATTTCCGCAGGAGAGCCCACATGCCCACTGCGTTGTCACGTCCCTTCGCGTCAGCACGCCAGCACGGCCTGTCGCTGATCGAACTCGTGATTTTCATGGTCGTCATCAGCGCTGCGCTGGCCGGCGTCTTGCGCATCTTTGTGCAGGCCACGACCGGCAGCGCCGATCCGCTGCTGCGCCGACAGGCGCTCGCCATTGCCGAATCGCTGCTCGAAGAAGTGCAGCTGATGCCCTTCACCTATTGCGACCCGGACGACGCCAACGTCGCCACCGCCACCAGCACCGCCGATTGCGCCAGCAGCGCCGAGGCCCTCGGCCCCGAAAGCAGCGAAAACCGCTTTGCGACGCCGCAGTTCGACAACGTCAACGATTACCACGGCTATGCGATGACCGGCATCGTCGACATCACGAACACCGCCGTGGCCGGGCTGTCCGGCTACAGCGCCAGCGTCAGCATCGCGCCGGCCGCGCTCAACACGATCACCGCCGGCAGTGGCGACGCGCTGCGCATCACCGTCACCGTGATCGCGCCCAGCGGCCTGAGCCTTTCGTTGGACGGCTATCGCAGCCGGCATGCGCCCAATGCTGGAAATTAGATTGGGCCCCAAGGTCACTGCTTCGCAGTGCCCGTCCCCCAAGGGGAGCGAAGAAGCTTGGGGCGGCCCGGCGCTTTCTTCCTTGAGCCCCAAGGTCATTGCATCGCAGTGCCCGTCCCCCAAGGGGAGCAAGAAAGCTTGGGGCGGCCCGGCGCTTTCTTTTTCTTCTTTCGGCCCCAAGGTCACTGCTTCGCAGTGCCCGTCCCCCAAGGGGAGCGAAGAAGCTTGGGGCAGCTCGGCGCTTCTTGCTGTCAGCCCCAAGGTCATGGCTTCGAGCTGTCCCGCGGCTCGCCGCAGCCGGGGCTTCACGCTGGTGGAGGCGGTGATCGTGATCGTGATCACCGGCATCTTGATGAGCATCGTGGCGCGGTTTGTGGTTGCGCCGGTGCAGGCTTATCTGGCGACGGTGGCGCGGGCGTCGATGGTGGATACGGCCGATACGGCCTTGCGGCGCATCGGGCGCGACCTGCGCATTGCGCTGCCGAACAGCACACGGGTCAGCGGTTCGGGGCTGGCGCTCGAGTTGATTCCTACCACCGGTGGAGCGCGTTATGTCACCGAAGGCTCGGGCCGGCTCGATTTCGGCACCATCGACACCAGTTTCGACCTGATCGGCCCGGCACTCACGCTGACCGCGTCGCAGCAGCTGGTGTTCTACAACCTCGGCACCGGCATCACCGGCTCCGACGCCTATGCCGCCAACAGCAGTGCCGTCGAACAGGCGAATTCGAACCGGCGCAGCGCCACCAACGGCGCCGGCACGGCCACCACCCTCACCCTCAGCTCGGCCGCCGGCCTGCCGGTGGGCGACTTCGCGCCGCCTTACCGCGTGCAGGCGGTCGGCACGCCTATCACCTACCGCTGCGACCTGAGCGCCGGCACCTTGACGCGCTACCAGGGCTACGGCTTCGTTGCGACCCAGCCCGACCCGCCGTCGGGCGGCACCAGCGCGCTGTTGGCCAACGGCGTGACCGACTGCCGATTCAGCTACGACGCTGTCGCCATTGCTGCGCGCGCCGCACTGGTCAACCTGCAACTCACGCTGACAGCCACCACCTCGGCCGGCAGCGAAAGCATCTCGCTCCACCATGCGATCCACGTCGATAACCTACCTTGACATGCACGCGCACTGTGCTGCCAGCCACGCACCGGTGCGCTGGCGCACGTACCCGACTGTTCGGACCGATCGGGCCCGGTTCGACATGGCCGGCTTCACGATGATCTCGCTGATCTTCATCCTCGTGGTGCTGGCCGCGCTCGGCACGGCGCTGGCGTCGATCAGCATGCGCCAGCAGCTCGGTTCGGCCGCGGAGGTGGATGCCGCCCGGGCTTATCAAAGCGCACGCGCCGGGCTCGAATGGGCGGCGTTTCAGGTGCTACGCAACCCGCTGCCGCCGGCCGCCGCGCCGGCCTGTTTCTCGACCACCAGCTTCAGCCCGGCCGGCGGTCTGGCCAATATCACCGTCACCGTGAGCTGCACCCGCACGCCGTCGTCCGGCACGGTCAGCGATGGCGCCAACACCCTCGCCTTCTATCAACTGATGGCCAATGCCTGCAACGCGCCGACCAGCGGCGCCTGCCCGAACACCGGCAGCCTGCAACCGAGCTATGTGGAGCGCCAGCTCAGCTGGACGGTCAGCCGATGAAGCGCGCCTCGCATCACCTGTTGTGCCTGTTCATCGCGGCCATGGCGCTGGCTTTGTTCATCGCGCCTGCGGCCCATGCCGGCGAGTCACGCGGCGTGCGCGCCGAGTACTTCAACTGGAGCGGCTCGCCGGTGTTTCCAGCCACCGCGGCGGCCGTCGACCGGGTCGAGAACAACATCAGCGTTTACTCGTCCACCGCCAGCCCGGCGCCCGGTGTCGGCCCCGACAATTACATGGTTCGCTACACCGGCTACCTGCTGATCCCGACGACAGGCGCCTACACCTTCCAGGTCGAGACCGACGACGGCTCGCGTCTGTACATCGACTGCGACCGCGACGGCAGCTTCTCGGCCTCCGAGCTGTTGATCGACAAATGGTTTGACCAGAGCTACACCGCCTACACCGCGTCATGCCCTTCGAACCTGAGCGGCGGGCAGCGCTACGCCTTTCGCTACGAGTTCTATGACCGCGGCGCCGAGGCCACGAGCCGGCTCAGCTGGACTGGCCCCTCGCCGCTGACCAGCACGATGACGGTCATTCCACTGGGTACCAGCTCCCAGGGCCTGTACAGCGGTGTCTATGAATCGACGCCGCCGACGATGGTCTCGAGCGCCATTCCGTGCGGTGCCAACACGCTGGTGTACGTCAGCTTCTCCGAATCGCTGGACCTGGCTACCGCCCAGACCGCATCGAACTACACGCTGCCAGGCGGGCGCACCGTCACCGCGGCCAGCCTGCTCTCCGACCGGCTGACCATGGCCCTGACGGTGTCGCCGGCGCTCACCGCCAACACCACGCTGACCGTCAACAACGTGCAAGACAACTCCGGCAACACGATCGCGGCCAACAGCAGCTTGAACATCCCCTACCAGGCGGCCTCCGTGGCAGCCGGCGTGCTCGGCTACTACTTCGATCAGAACGCCACCAACGGCGCTTACCTGACCGGTAATGCCGCCGCGCGCATCGACAGCACCATCAACTTCGACTGGGCCAGCGGCACGCCGGGCGTCACCGGCATCGGCGTCGATGACTTCTCGGTGCGATGGACCGGGCTGGTGCTGATCTCGGCCAGCGGCAGCTATGTGTTCCGCACCCGCTCGGACGACGGCGTGCGCCTGTACCTGAACGGCGCGCAGGTCGTCAACAACTGGACCAACCATGCTGCCGCGTATGACAACACGGTGGCACTGACATTGAGCGCCGGCAGTTACGTGCCGATGATGATCGACTACTACGAAAGCGGCGGCAACGCGGTGATCGGGCTCGAGTGGCAAACGCCCAGCAGCAGCTTCGTCGCGGTGCCTGCGGCCCAGCTCTTTCATTGCACCAGCCCGACACTGGCGAGCTTCGCCATCGCCGCGGCCAGCGGCACCACCTCGACCTGCGCCCCGAAGGATGTGACCGTCACCGCCCGCGACAACTCGGGCAACACGCTGACCACCTACACCGGCACGGTGACCTTGACCACCTCGAATGCACGTGGCGACTGGACGGCCGGCAGCTTGCCGGCACCGGCCGGCGTGCTGAACAACGGCACCACCAACGATGGCGCAGCAAGCTACGCCTTCAGTGCCGCCGACAACGGCGTCGTCAAGCTGCGCCTGGCGCAAACGCTGGCGCAGAACGTCATCGTCACCGCGAACGACAGCACCGTGATCGGCACCTCGACCAACTCGTTGGCCATCGCTTTTCGCGACAACGCTTTTGTGTTCAGCGAAGACGCCTCAAACCAGATCGTCGGCAGCGACATCGCGGTGGCCGGCCGGCCGCACGACTACACCGTGACGCTGATCAAGAAAGACCCGAGCACCGGCAGTTGCGGTGTCGCGACCGACTTCACCGGCAGCCGTGCGATGAAGATGTGGCGCACCGACACCAGCGGCAGCTGGACAGCGCCGAGCGTCGTGTCACCCGTGCTGACGCTGCCCGGCTCGCAATCCAGCGCGAACAACATCACGCTGAACTTCGCAAGCGGCATCGCCAGCTTCAACCTGGCCACCACCAACATCGGGCGTTATGCGCTGAACCTGGCCGACACCTCGCTGTCGTATGCAGCCCTCACGATCAGCGGCACCAGCAATGTGCTGACGGTGCGGCCATTTGCAATCGTCATCCAGAACATCAAGCAAGGCAGCACGCTGAACACCGGCGGCTCGCTCGCCACCGACACTGTGTTCACGAAAGCAGGCGTCGGCTTCTCGGCCACGATGGGCGCCTACCAATGGACCGCGGCCATGACCAGCAATGGCACCGATGCCGACAACGATGGCGTGCCCGACGCCGGCGCCACCTTGGCCAACACCGTCGCCGGCGGCCTCGCCAGCGGCTTCAATTCGACCCTCACGCTGTCGCCGCTGGCGGGCAGCCAAACGCCGGCCACCGGCGTGCTCGGTACGCTGAACAACGGCGTTAACTCCAGCTACAGCGGCGGCAGCGCGACGCTGAACAGCCTGCTCCAGTACACCGAGGTCGGCAGCTTCGCGCTCAACACCATCGGTGTCGTGACCAATTTCATCAGCAGCGGGCTGAACCTGAATGCCTTTGTCTTCAATTCGGCCGGCGCCCAGGCCAATCGCATCGGCCGCTTCACGCCGGCGAACTTCACGCTCAGCAACGGCAGCGTACTGAACCGCGCCAACGCCAGCTGCTCGCCCGCCTCGGCCTTCACTTACCTCAGCGAAAACTTCCAGCTCACCTTCACCTTGACCGCGAAGAACGCGCTCGGCGCCACCACCGCCAACTACGCCGGCAGCTTCGCGAAGCTCGATCCGAACACCGCAGCGAACTGGCAGCTGGCCGGCATCGGCGGCACGACCCCCTTCAAAAGCAGCGGCACCGCGCGGCTTTCCGTGGGCACCTCCAGCGGCAGCTGGAGCAACGGCGTGGCCACCGATGTCACGCTGAGCGCCGGCGCGCTGCGCGCCACCACGCCCGACGGCCCTTTCGCCACCGCGGCCTTCGGCATCGCCCCTGCCGACAGCGACGGCATACTGATGAGCAGTTATGACATCGATACCGACGTGCCGACCAACGGCAACGACCACACCAGCGTGGCGACCGTGCCACTGCGCTTCGGACGCCTGCGGCTGACCAACGGCATGGGCTCACCCAACAGCCCGCTCGGCCTGCCCGTCGCCGCGCACTACTGGAACGGCAATGCCTTCGCCGACAACACCCTCGACAGCTGCACGGTGATTCCCACCGCTGCGGTCAACTTCGGCAATTACCGCAAGACGATGACGCCGGCCGACACCGCGGTGTCGGCCGGCTCGCTGACGTTGGCCAGCGGCCGCGCCACCCTGACGCTGGCCAAGCCGATTGCCGGCCATACCGGCACCTTCGACCTGGCGCTGAGCCTGGGGGCTGCGGCGACCGATGCGTCTTGCCTGCAAAGCTGGACACCCGGCACCGGCGACGCCGCCACCGTCGGCGCAAACCTCAGCTATTTGCGCAGCGCCTGGTGCAGCAGCACCTATGACAAAGACCCTTCGGCACGCGCGTCGTTCGGCCTGTATCGCGGCTCCGACAACCTGATCTACCAGCGCGAGAACTACTGACGATGAAGTGGCCCTGGCAGGGCGCAAGCCCGAGAGAACGGCTGGTGGTGGCCTGCAGCAGCGAGGCTTTCACCTATGTGCAGGCCAGCGCCGACCCGAACGCGCCCGCCATCCAGCGCTGCGGCCAGGAATTACGCGGCAACGACAGCGCGGCCGACTTCGCACGGCGCGTTCGCGCGCTCGGCCTGCCGGCGCAGCAGGTCGTGGCCGTGCTGCCGCTGGCGCATTGCCCCTTGCTGCAGATCGAAGCGCCGGCCGTGCCGCCCGATGAGCTGAAGACCGCCGCGCGCTGGCGCATCAAGGACATGGTCGACGCCCACCTCGATGACCTGACGCTCGACGTGATGCTGGTGGGTGACGATCGGCCGCGCCCGCAGAAGCAGCTCTTCGTGGCTGCGGCGCTGAACAGCGCGATCGAGGAAGTCACCACCTTGATGGCTGCCGCCGGCCTGAGCCTGGCGGCGATCGACATCCGCGAGACCGCGCAGCGCAACCTGCAAAGCGCCGTCTCGCGCCCACTCGGCCTGCATGAGCGGGCCACCGCCGCGCTGATGGTCCATGGCGAGTTGTGTCTGTTGACCATCAGCGCCAACAACGAACTTTTCTACACCCGCCGCCTGGAGTGGGACGAGACCGGCATGGCCCGCGCCCTCGCGTCGGCCGAAGCCCTGGCCCGCCCGGCCAGCCTTTTCGAGCAGTCGCTGCATGCCTTGAGTGCGGACGAGATGCCCGACATCGTCGACTACGGCGCCGAGCCCGACCCCAGTGACCAGCGCGCCGTCGAAGTGCCGCGGCTGGTGATCGAACTGCAGCGCTCGTTCGATGTCTGGGAACGCTCGTGGCCCGAACTCCCGCTGGCCACTGTGATGGTCGATGCCGGCGCGCACACGGTGGCCCTCACCGAACTGCTGGCCCATGAACTTGGCATGCGCGTGCTGCCGTTGAAGCTCGGCGAGGTGTTCAGCGGCTTCGAGCGCGCGACCGGCGGCCGTGAAGCGCTGGCCGCCGCCTGCGCGCCGCTGCTCGGCGCCCTGCTGCGCAGCGAGCCGCGCAAGCCTTGAGGGGACATCACGATGGCCCAGCAAATCAATCTCTACCACCCCATCCTGCTGACCACCAAGCGCTACTTCTCGGCGCGGGCGATGGCGCAGGGCCTGGTGGCGGTTGCTGCCGGCACCTTGCTGCTGTGCGGCTGGACGGTGATGCAGACACGGCGGCTGCAGCGCGACCTGCAGGCCACGCAGCACCTGCATGAGACCGAACGGCAGGCCCTGGTCACCGCCATCGCAAACAAGCCCCATGCCAGCACCAACACCACCGCGCTCGAGCAAACATTGAAGGCCTTGCAGCCGGCCGTCGCGCAACGCCAGCAGACTCTGGACGAACTGACACGCGGCACTGTGGCCAGCGGCCACACCCATTCGGCGATGCTTCGGCTGGTGGCGCAAACCGTGCCGCCGGCGGTCTGGCTGACGGAGATCAAGCTGACGAACGGCCCTTTAGGCCCGGCTGCCCAGAGCAACGCGGCCGATCCGAATGGGCCTGGCGCTGACAAGCGCATCGGCCTCATCGGCATGACCCTCGACCCGGCCGTGCTGCGGCCCTGGATGGCCCAGCTCTCAGCCCACCCGCTGCTGACCGGCCAGCCGCTGGCAGCGATCCAGGTGGAGCAGCGGCCAGCCCCGGCCCAGACGAACACCGCGGGCGCCCCCCGCTCGCAAGGCAAGGCGCGCGGCGGAGTCGACGCGTGGTCGTTCTCGCTCGGCAGCCATGCCGATCTGATCGCCGCCAGGGCTTCGGCAGCGAACGCCGCAGCACTGCCCCACGCGAATCAGATGGCCGATGCCGCCATCGCCAGCGTGCGGGTCTCGAACGCCGCATCGGCCGCCGCGGGAGCGCGACCATGAGCACACGCTGGTCTGCCCATGCGAAGCGCATTGATGCGTTGAGCCTGCGCGAACGGGGCTTCTTGTTCCTCTCAGCTGCGATGGTGGTGGCCGCGTTCGCCGACACGCTGGTGCTGTCACCGGCATTGGCCGAGCAGAAAGCCTTGTCGGTCAAGCTGGCCAAGGAGTCGGATGAGCTGAAAGTGCTGCGTGCACAGCTGCTCGCCGCCACCCAACCGGTGTTGGCCAACTCACCGGAAGGCCAACTGCGCAGCGCGATTGCGCAGTTGCAGGGCCAGCAAACCGAGCTCAGTGCCGAGATCGAGCGTCGCCTGAACAGCCACGGCCAGAGGGCCCAGCTGCCCGACGTACTGGAACGCGCGCTGCGCCGCCATCAGCGCCTTC
>CAHJWV010000574.1 GCA_903643055.1 Burkholderiales bacterium
CCAGCAGCTCCTGGCTGCTCGGCACGGTCAGCACCGGCAGGCCGGTCTGGCCGGCCAGGTCCAGCGCGCGGCGGCGCTGCGCGACGGTGGCACCCGGCATCGCGACGATCAGGTGCGTGATGCCATGCAGTTCGACAAAGCGCGGCGCGTCTTCCAGCGTGCCCAGCACCGGCACGCTGGCGACACGCGCGCCGCGCTTGGCGGGTGCGTCGTCCAGATAACCAACAACGACCCAGCCCTGCTGATGCTGAACACCGGCCACCAGCAAGCGCCCCGCATCGCCCGCGCCCATCACGAGCGCACGGCGTTGCTCCAGTGCACTGCCGCTGATGCGGCTGCGCATGTGCTCGTACAACATGCGGTAGCCCATGCGCATAATCGCCAGCGCCATCAGGCAGAAGACCGGGTGCAGGGCCAGCACCGCACGCGGCACCTGGCTGAGTTGCGCCATCAGCACGAGTGTGGCGGCCATCAGGCCCGAAGCGGCGCACACGGCCGCCAGCCGCTTGATCTCACCGAAGCCGGAGAAGCGCCACATGCCCTTCGGCACCTGGAACAAACGCAGCAGCAGGCCGTACACCGCGACCACGCCGAGCATCACCCAGGCATCGTAGGAAGGCCGCGCATTGAACCAGCGCTCGAAGCCAAGGCGGAACAGGTAAGTGGCTTGCCAGGCCAGGCCCACGACCAGCATGTCCAGGCTCAGCGCCAGCGGTTCGCGGTAAGGGCGGATGCGCGTCAGAAAGGCATCCAGCGACAGCCAGTTCATCATTCCACTCTTCTACGATTCACGCTCAGCGGCGCAAGGCGCCAAGCGTATTCAGGATCAAGCGCAGATCACCGGCCAGGCTGGCCTGGCGAACGTAATCCACCGACAGCTGCAGCTTGCGCGGCATCACGACCTCCACATACTCGCGCTCGGGGTCGGCCGCCGCGCCCAGCAGCTCGCCTTCATTGCGAAAGCGCAGCGAGGCCGGATCGGTGATGCCCGGCCGCACCGCGAGCACGATGTCGCGCAACGCTGGCGGATACATCGCCACATAGCGCGGCACTTCAGGCCTGGGGCCGACCAGGCTCATCGTGCCTTGCAGCACATCGATCAACTGAGGCAACTCATCGAGCTTGTAGCGGCGCAGCACTGCGCCTGCGCGGGTGATGCGCGGGTCGCGGCCCACCGTGATCTGCGCCCCACCATCCACCGGCTGCGCGACCATCGTGCGGAACTTGTGGATGCGAAAAGGTTGACCATGGCGACCGATGCGTTCTTGACGGAAGAAGACCGGCCCGCGCGTGTCGGCCTTGATCCACAACGCGATCAACGCAAACAACGGCAGCAGCGTGATCAGCCCGAAGCTGGCGAACAGCAGATCGAAGGCGCGCTTGGCCATGCGCTCAAGCCAGCACCGAGCGCACGGTATCGATCACGCGCGCCACATCGGCGTCGCTCATCTTGGTATAGAGCGGCAGGCTGACCATGCGCTCGTAGGCCTTTTGCGAATGCGGGAACTGCGCTGGCGTGAGCTGATAACGGTCACGCCAATAAGGCTGCAGATGCAGCGGGATGTAGTGCACGCTGCAGCCGATGCCGGCGGCATACAGCCGCTCGATGAAGGCATCGCGGCCGATCGGTGCGTCATCGCCCAGGCGCAAGACATAAAGGTGCCAGGCGTGGCGGTCGCCCGCAGCGGGCTGCGGCGGCGTGATGACCGGCAGCGCCGCGAAGGCTTCGTTGAAGCGCTGGGCGATCTGCTCGCGGCGCTCGGCGAAGCCGGGCAGGCGCTTCAGCTGATGGATGCCCAGCGCCGAGGCGATGTCGGTCAGGTTGTATTTGAAGCCGGGCGCGATGATCTCGTAGTACCAGCTCGGCACGGTCGCGGTGAAGCGATCGAAGGCATCGCGGCTCATGCCATGCAGGCGCATCACCTTGATGCGCTCGGCCAGTGCGGCGTCACGCGTCACGACCATGCCGCCCTCGCCGGTCGTGATCGTCTTGTTGGCATAGAAGCTGAAGACGGTGATGTCGGATGCCAAGGTGCCGACGAGTTGGCCGGCGCTGGTGGTCGGCAGCGCATGCGCCGCGTCTTCGACCACCTTCAAACCATGGCGTGCCGCCAGCGCCAGCAGCGCCGGCATGTCGGCCGAAAGGCCCGCGTAGTGCACCGGCACGACCGCCTTGGTGCGCGGCGTGATCACCGCTTCGATCGCGGCCACATCGATGCACAGCGTGTTCGGGTCGATGTCGACCAGCACCACGTCGGCGCCGAGATAACGCACCACTTCGGCGGTCGCGGTGAAGGTATGCGTCGTCGTGATGACTTCATCGCCCGGGCCGATGCCCAGCGCCTCGAGCGCGAGATGAAGCCCGGCGGTGGCCGAGTTGACGGCCATCGACTGCAGGCTCGGGTCGCCGAGGTAAGCGCTGAAGTCGGCTTCGAAGCGGCGCGTCTTCGGGCCGGTGGTGATCCAACCCGATTTCAGGGTGTCCACCACTTCGGCGATTTCTTCATCACCGAGTTCGGGCAGCGCAAAGGGCAGAAAGGGCAACGGCGTGGACATGGAATCAGGGCATCAAGGCTTGTCGACCCAGGCCAGCACATGGGTGCGCAGCCAGGGCAAGGTGTTGAACAGAGTGTAGAGCGCGGGGTGCACGCGGGTCGCAGCGCGCGCCAGCGGCGGCGCGAGCGTGACACGGCGCGTGAGCACACGGCCTTGCGGAAACAAAGCCTTCAGGCGCTTGACCGGCACGCCGCGCACATCGGCGTTGCGCGGGTTGTTGACGGTGAAGTCGTACCAGAGCACACCGCCCCCTGGCCGCACCCAGCTCCACATCGCATCGGCCAATTGCTGCTGGTAATGCGGATCGAGGATCGATGAGAACACGCTGAATGCCAAGACGATGTCGAGCGAGGCCGGTTCCACCTGCGCCTGCGTGGCATCGCCGACCCGCAGCGCCACCGATGTCGGCAAGCGGCTGCGCGCCTCGGTGCAGCGCTCGGGCAGCAGCTCGATGCCGCTCAAGTGGCTCGGCAGGAAACCGATGCGCAGCAAATCCAGCAGGTTGCCGCCGGTACCGCAGCCCACTTCCAGCAGCTTCAGGCGCGAGAGGTCATTCAGCTTCAGGTACTTGAAGAGATGCAGCATCGCGCGCTGGCGCTCCTGCCAGGTCTGCCAGACGTCGGGCCGGGTCAGGTGATAACGATCCGTGAGCTTGCGGCGGGCATAGCGGCTCGCGATCGATTCAGCCTCGCGATGCAAGGCCGGCTGATGACCGTTGCCAAAGCTGGGCTCCAGGCGCTCAATCAACGAAGGCTCATCGCGATGGGGTGCAGCGGTGG
>CAHJWV010000575.1 GCA_903643055.1 Burkholderiales bacterium
ACCGGCATCGGCATAGGCGCGAATCAGCGCGGCGCAGCTCGCCGGCGTTTCTTCCGGCCCTTTCAAAATCACCGAGCAGCCGGCCGCCAGTGCCGCCGACACCTTGCGAACCGCCTGGTTGATCGGGAAGTTCCAGGGTGTGAATGCCGCGACCGGGCCGACCGGCTCTTTGATCACCAACTGGCGGATGCCATCGGCACGCGCCGGAATGATCTGGCCATAGGTACGGCGGGCTTCTTCGGCGAACCAATCGATGATGTCGGCCGCCGCGGTGACTTCGGTCTTCGATTCGGCCAGCGGCTTGCCTTGCTCCAGCGTCATCAACTCGGCGATCTGCGGAATGCGTTCGCGCAACAGGTTGGCGGCCTGGCGAAGCGTTTTATAGCGCTCATGCGCCGACACGGCGCGCCATTGCTTGAAGCCCTTGTCGGCCGCGGCCAGTGCCCGGTCGAGGTCGCTCTTGCCGGCATGCGCCAGCCGTGCCAGCACCTGGCCGGTCGCGGGGTTGAGGATGGGCTCGCTCTTGCCGCTTGAGCCGTTCGTCCATTCGCCATCAATGAAAAGGGAAACGTCGGAATACATCGCGGGGTTCCTTGAGATCTGGGATGGCGGGATTGTCCTCCGGTGATTGGTTCATGGCGCGCGCATGGGCATCGCCACGCTTCGGCACAGGGCGTGCTGAGTGAGCGTCTGGCCTGCTTGGCTCATTCCTTCGGTGGGCCTGCTCTGCCGTCCAGCCGCCGCCCGTGATATCCCTTGGCGCCGATGGTCTGTGACAGCTGGCTGAGCACCGGCCGACCCGCGTTAAGCTGTTCGAGCACGCTGGCAAAGTCATGGTTCGGCCGCCAGCCCAACTCGCTGCGCGCGAGTTCATTCACATACACGCGGTCGATGCTGTCGAACATCGTCCAGCCACGTTGCGCATACAGCGACGCATAGCCCGGTACATGGCGCGTGAGCACCGCGACCGCATTGCTTCGCAACTCAGCCAAATCGTCACGAGTGAAGGGCGACGTGGCGCTGATGATGTAGCGCGCAAAGCCCAGCGTGGGCGCGCGTTCCAGCGCCAGCAAGTGGGCCTCGACCACATCTTCGATATCGACCCGGCGGTTCAGAAATTCATTCGCCTGGATGTTGGCGTCGGTGTGGCCGAGCCGCACCGCATCGTCATCGTCCTGCTCGGGAAAGAAACGCGAGGTGCGCAGAACGATGCACGGCAGGCCGCGCTCGCGGTGCGCCAGCTCGCAGAGGTTTTCCGCTGCCACCTTGGTCACGCCGTAGATGTTCTTGGGCAGCGCCGGTAAGGCCTCCGTCACCCAGGCCGCTGGCTCGCCGGGCGGCGGGGTCAGTGCCCGGCCGAACGCGCTGGTCGTGCTGGTGAAGACAAAGCCGTGCACCTTGGCGGCGACGGCGGCTTCGAGCAGGTTCAGCGTGCCGCTGAGGTTGACGTCGATGAATTGCTGCGCGCTGTGCGTTGCGACATGCGGCTTGTGCAAGGTGGCGGCATGCAACACGCCTTCATCGATGCCAACCATGCAGCGCTGCACAAAGCTGCGGTCGGCAATGTCGCCGACGTGGTGGGTGAAGGGCGATGGGCGCCGGTCGATGCCGCGTGCTTCGCGCCCGGCGTGTTGCAAGCTGCGCATCAGCGCTTCGCCGAGATGACCGGCACTGCCGGTAACCAAGATCGTCATGTGCGATGTCCTTTCTGAAGGGCTTGAAGTGCGGCAAGTGTCGTCGTGAGCGGGCGATCAGCGCCGCGTTGCAGTGAGTTGGACGTCGTATTTGTTTTTTGATCAAGCAAAGCCGTTTTGCTTCGTTCTCCGCAGCGATGGGGCTCGTTACTGTTCGCCACCTGTTGGATTTCCTGCAGTTCGTTTCAGCGCGCCGCCCCCTTTGAGATCGAAATCGCCATGAGTCACCCCCTTCATTCTTCGCGCCGTCAGGCGCTTCTCGCGGCCGGCGGGTTGGGCTTGGCACTGAGCGGCGTCAGCCGCCTGGCCATCGCGCAAGAAAAGAGCGTGCTGCGCATCGGCTTTCAGAAGTACGGCACGTTGACCTTGTTGAAAGGCCGTGGCGATCTGGAAAAGCGCCTGGCTCCGCAAAACATCGAAGTCAAATGGGTGGAGTTTCCAGCAGGCCCGGCCTTGCTCGAAGGTTTGAATGTCGGCTCGATCGACTTCGGCACGGCCGGTGAAGCACCGCCTGTGTTTGCCCAGGCCGCAGGTGCCGATCTCGTTTATGTGGCGAACCAGCCGCCTGCACCGAAGGGTGAAGCGATCCTGGTGCCAAAAGACTCGCCACTGAAGACGGTGGCCGATCTGGCCGGCAAGAAGGTCGCGCTCAACAAAGGTTCGAACGTGCACTACTTGTTGGTCAAGGCGCTGGCCAAGGCAGGTGTGCCTTACCGCGCGATTCAGCCGGTGTACTTGCCGCCGGCCGATGCCCGCGCCGCGTTTGAAAAGGGCGCGGTCGATGCCTGGGTGATCTGGGACCCGTTCTTCGCCGCGGCCGAAAAGCAGCTGGGTGCGCGCATCCTTGCCGACGGCACCGGGCTGGTGTCGAACCTTCAGTTCTATCTGGCCTCGCGTTCGTATGCCGACAAGAACCCGCAGATCGTGCAGGCCATCGTCGATGAGCTGTCCAAGCTGGATGTTTGGGCCGTGAAGAACCCGACCGAGGTGGCCAAGGTGCTGTCACCGTTGGTGGGACTGGACCTTGGCACCACCGAAGTCGCGGCAGGCCGCTTCGCTTACGGCATTCAGCCGATCACGCAGGCCGTGGCGGCCGAGCAGCAGAAGATTGCCGACGCGTTCTTCGAACTGAAGCTGATTCCGAAGGCGATCAAGGTGATCGATGCACTGCCCAAAGCTGCGCTCTGAGCGCAGCTGATTGCTGACCTGATGGATTGCGCATGAACATCTCGCGCCGACACGCCACCCTTTCATTGGCCGCCGCGGGGCTCGGTTGGGCGCTGCCTTCGTGGTCGAGCGCACAGGAGCCCGCCGCGCCGGAATCGTCATCGGCCTTGCCTGCGCTGCGCCTGGGCTTTCAGAAGTCGGCCGTCAATCTTGTGATCGTCAAACAGCAAGGGGCCTTGGAGCGTCGCTACCCGAACACGCGAGTGCAGTGGATCGAGTTTCCGGCCGGGCCGCAATTGCTGGAGGCTTTGTCGGTCGGTGCGCTCGAGTTCGGGTTGACCGGTGATTCGCCGCCGGTGTTTGCGCAGTCGGCTGGCAAGGAGTTGCTGTATGTCGGCGCCGAACCGTCGAAGCCGCGCAGTTCGGCGATCGTGGTGCCGGCCAACTCGCCGCTGCGCACGCTGGCCGATTTGAAGGGCAGGCGCGTTGCGCTGCAAAAAGGTTCGAGCGCGCACTACCTGCTTTTGCGCGCGGTCGATCAAGCCGGGTTGAAGTGGGCCGATATCACGCCAATTTATCTGCCGCCTGCCGATGCGCGGGCTGCGTTTGAAAAGGGCGCGGTCGATGCGTGGGCGATCTGGGATCCGTTCTATGCCGCGATCGAGTTGGCCAACAAGCCCCGGGTGCTGAGCAACGGTGAAGGGCTGTCGGGCAACAACTCGTTTTATCTGGCGTCACGCCCGTTCGTCGACAAGTACCCGCAGGTGCTGCAGGCGCTGTTCGACGAGCTGACGCGTGCCGATGCCTATGTGCAGGGCAGCCGCAAGGAAGCGGCACAGCTGATCTCCGACTTCAGCGGGCTGAGCCTCGCGACCGTGCACCTGTTTCTCTCGCGCCGGCCATCGTCGCCCGTCGGCCCGATCAGCCCGGCCATGGTGCTCGACCAACAGCGCGTGGCCGATGCGTTTCATCGCATCGAGTTGATCCCGCGCGCCGTCAAGGTGTCCGACATCGTCTGGCACCCGACTCGCGTTCGATCCGCCCCGGCCTGAGTTCAAAGCTTCTTTCACAGCCTACCCAGCCTCCGCACGATCATGAAAATTCTCTGGTTCATTCCCACGCACGGCGATTCACGCTACCTCGGCACCTCGCATGGCGCGCGCGTGGCGACCTTCGATTACTTCAAGCAAGTCGCGATTGCCGCCGACAGCCTCGGCTACGAAGGTGTGCTGTTGCCGACCGGCCGTTCCTGCGAAGACTCATGGGTGGTCGCGGCCAGCCTGATCGACGCGACCAAGCAGCTCAAATTCCTCGTGGCCCTGCGGCCCGGCCTGGTTCAGCCTTCCCAATCGGCGCGCATGGCTGCCACCTTCGACCGACTCTCCGGGGGCCGATTGCTGGTCAACCTCGTGACCGGTGGCGATGCCGAAGAATTGGAAGGCGATGGGCTGTTCTTGTCGCATCCCGAGCGCTATGAGCAATCGCGCGAGTTTCTGACCATCTGGCGCGAGCTGTTGACGCACAGCCATCAAGCCGAATCGTTCGACTTCGAAGGAAAGCACCTCAGCGTCAAAGGCGGCAAGGTGCTGTACCCGCCGATCAACAAGCCTTATCCGCCCGTGTTCTTTGGTGGCTCGTCGGAAGAGGCGCATGAACTGGCCGCGCAGCAGCTCGACACCTACCTGACCTGGGGTGAGCCGCCGGCTGCGGTGGCAGCCAAGGTCGCCGACATCCGCCAACGTGCCGCGAAATACGGGCGCACGCTGGAGTTCGGCATCCGCCTGCACGTGATCGTGCGCGAGACCGAAGAGGAAGCCTGGCGCGCCGCCGGCGAGCTGGTTTCTCATCTCGATGAAGCCGTGGTGGCGACCGCGCAGAAGAAGTTTGCGCAGATGGATTCGGTGGGCCAGCGCCGCATGGCCGAGCTGAACAAGGGCAAGTTCAACAAGGCCAACATCCGCGAAGGCCTGGAGGTGTCGCCCAACCTGTGGGCTGGCGTTGGCCTGGTGCGCGGCGGTGCCGGCACGGCGCTCGTTGGCAACCCGCAGCAGGTGGCCGATCGCATCAAGGAATACGCCGACCTCGGCCTCGAGTACTTCATCTTTTCCGGCTATCCACATCTCGAAGAAGCCTATCGCTTGGCCGAGTTGGTGTTCCCGCTGCTGCCGCTGAAGCTGCGCGACAAGCTGGCCTCGCAATCCCTCACCGGCCCGTTCGGCGAGATCGTCGCCAACAACTACGTGCCGAAGCTGTCGCAAAGCTGAGCATGCGAACACGCTGGTTTGACGAGCGGCTGAACAGCCAAGGGAAGGCAGCCGGGGCAAGCGCCGGGCCGCTCCCAAGCGCGGCCCGCATCCCCTCGGGGGATCGGCGAACGTACCCGTTCGGCGAGGGGTCGAGCGTGTACGGCAAGCGATCGAAGGCAGCCGGGGAAAGCGCCGGGCCGCTCCCAAGCGCGGCCCGCATCCCCTCGGGGGATCGGCGAACGTACCCGTTCGGCGAGGGGCTGACATGATCCAAGGCGTCGACCACGTTCAGTTGCCCATCCCGATTGGCGCGTCGGCGCGAGCCCGCGCCTTTTATCAAACCATGCTCGGCCTCGCTGAAGTTCGCGATCCACTGCTGGATCGGCCAGGCACTTTGCATTTCAGCATCGGCTGGCAGCGGCTCGATCTGAGCGAAGGGCATTACACCGGCGTGGCACCGCAGGCGCACATCGCGTTGCGGGTCCATCGGTTGCGGGCGCT
>CAHJWV010000576.1 GCA_903643055.1 Burkholderiales bacterium
TTCTTCCAGCACATAGCGGTCACCGACCTTTGCGCGAACGAATTCAATGCCACGCGACTGCAAGGCCAGTTCAACCGCCATGTTCGTCATCAATGTGCCAACCGCGCCCGGCACTGGCTGCCCCTGCGACAAACGATCGGCCACCATCACATACAAAAGCTCATCGCCGTTATAGAGGCGCCCCTCGCTGTCGACCAGTTGCAACCGGTCGGCATCGCCATCGAGCGCGACGCCATAGTGAGCCTTGTGTTCTTGAACTGCCTTGATCAAAGCCGCCGGTGCCGTGGCCCCGAAACCCGCGTTGATGTTGATGCCATCCGGGCTGCAGCCGATGCAAACCACTTCGGCACCGAGTTCATGGAACACATCCGGAGCTGTGTTGTAGCCCGCGCCATGAGCCGCATCAACGACGATCTTCAATCCCTTCAGAGACAGATCATTGCTGAAGGTGCTCTTGCAGAACTCGACGTAACGCCCACGCGCATCTTCCAGCCGGCGCGCCTTGCCCAGATGGGCGGAATCGACCCAGCTCGGTGCGTCTCCCAGTGCAGTTTCGACCTGCTGCTCCCATTCGTCGGGAAGCTTCTCTCCCCGAGCTGAAAAAAACTTGATGCCGTTGTCCGGAAAAGGGTTGTGCGATGCGCTGATCACCACGCCAAGATCCAGACGCAATGCACGCGTCAAATAAGCCACGCCCGGTGTCGGCAAGGGGCCGCTCAGCAGCACATCGACACCCGCAGAAGCAAACCCCGCCTCCAACGAGGATTCGATCATGTAGCCGGAAATGCGGGTGTCTTTGCCGATCAGCACCGTGGGACGTTGAATCCTGCTCTTCAGAACGCGTCCTACAGCATGACCCAGGCTTAGCATGAAGTCCGGTGTGATCGGTGCTTGGCCAACCGTGCCGCGAATGCCATCCGTTCCGAAGTAAGTTCTGCTCATCGTTGTTTCCTGTCTGACACAAGGCCGCGGATTGTGCAGCAGCTACCCACGTGCTTGACCAGGCAAGCCGACGGCACCCCACACCTTGAGCGCGTCGACCAGCGCAGCCACGTCATGCACGCGCAACACGCGCGCGCCGTGCTGCACAGCGGCCAACGCCGCAGCCAGGCTTGCTGCCTCACGCTCACCCACCGGGCGGCCCGTCACAACACCCAAAGTGCTCTTTCTGGACCAGCCGGTAAGCAGCGGATATCCCAGCGACAGTAATTCGCGCTGGCGTGCGAGCAAGGCCAGGTTGTGTTCAGCCGTCTTGCCAAACCCGATGCCAGGATCAAGCGCAATGCGAGACGATTCCACGCCCAGTGCGATCAAGCGCTCGGCCCGCTCGGCGAGAAAGGCTTTCACCTCATCGACAACGTCGCCAACATAATGCGGCGCCTTTTGCATCGATCGCGGCTCTCCACGCATGTGCATCAAGCAGATACCGCAGCGGGGATGCGCTGCGACAAGGTCTAACGCTCCGAATGCGCGCAAGGCCTGGATGTCGTTGATGATGTCGGCCCCCAAGTCCAGCGCTTCCCGCATTACCTCAGGCTTGAACGTGTCGATCGACACTGGAATACCCATCGACAGCGCGCCCTTCAGAACCGGCATCACGCGAGCGAGTTCTTCATCCAGCGGCACCGCTTCGGCCCCCGGCCGGGTCGACTCTCCCCCGAGATCCAGCAAGTTGGCGCCGTCTTTCAAGAGTTTTTCGCAATGAGCTAACGCGGCGCGCGTCGTGGCATGGCGGCCGCCATCAGAAAAAGAATCCGGCGTGATGTTGACGATGCCCATCACTTGCGGATCACTCAGATCAATCAGGAAACGCGTGGTCCGCCAACTCACAGCCATGTTCACAATTTCAGATCAAAATGGCCCGGTAACCGAGCGGAATCAAAATGCAAAACGGGGCCGAAGCCCCATTTCACAGTAAGTGCCCTAACCCAGCAGCATCAAGCCGTTGCCGGCGCGCCATCCGGCTTGACCGGCGGCACGGAACCGCCCGATTTGCTGGTCGATGGCGTCCAGTCTTTCGGTGGACGCGGCGGATTGCCACCCATGATGTCGTCGATCTGGTCCGCATCGATGGTTTCCCATTCGAGCAAGGCCTTCGCCATCGAATGCATCTTGTCCTGGTTGCCTTCGATCAACTTGCGGGCAATCGCATATTGCTCGTCAATGATGCGGCGAACCTCGGTATCGACACGATGCATTGTGTCTTCAGAAACGCTGGTGGTCTTGGTGACCGAGCGACCCAAGAACACTTCGCCTTCGTTTTCGGCATAGACCATCGGACCCATGGCTTCGCTCATGCCGTAGCGCGTCACCATGTCGCGTGCAATCTGAGTGGCACGCTCGAAATCGTTGCTGGCGCCCGTGGTCATTTCGTTCATGAACACTTCTTCGGCAATGCGGCCACCGAACAGAATGGCAATCCGACTCAGCATGCGAATCTTGTCAGAGCTGTAGCGATCGCCTTCTGGCAGTTGCATCGTGACGCCCAAGGCGCGACCGCGAGGGATCACCGTCACCTTATGCACTGGGTCCGACTTCGGCACCAGACGGGCAACCAGCGCATGACCAGCTTCGTGATAGGCCGTGTTGCGACGCTCGTCTTCGGCCATTGCCATCGACTTGCGCTCCGGGCCCATCATGATCTTGTCTTTGGCCTTCTCGAAGTCGACCATGTCGACCACGCGACCGTTGCGGCGCGCGGCAAACAAGGCAGCTTCATTGACCAGGTTAGCGAGGTCTGCCCCCGAGAAGCCCGGTGTTCCACGCGCCAGGATGTCGGCGCGGATGTCTTGCCCGACCGGCACCTTGCGCATGTGCACATTGAGGATCTGCTCACGGCCACGCACATCGGGCAAAGTCACATACACCTGGCGGTCGAAACGGCCGGGGCGCAGCAACGCAGGGTCCAAGATGTCGGGCCGGTTGGTCGCGGCCATCACGATCACGCCCATGTTGGTCTCGAAGCCGTCCATCTCGACCAGCATCTGGTTCAATGTCTGCTCGCGCTCGTCATTGCCACCCCCCAGGCCTGCGCCGCGATGGCGGCCGACCGCGTCGATTTCATCAACGAAGATGATGCAAGGCGAACTCTTCTTCGCTTGCTCGAACATGTCGCGCACACGGGCAGCGCCGACACCGACAAACATCTCAACGAAGTCTGAACCCGAGATGCTGAAGAAAGGGACTTTGGCTTCGCCGGCGATCGCCTTGGCCAGCAAGGTCTTACCGGTTCCTGGTGGGCCGACCAGCAACACACCGCGCGGAATGCGGCCGCCGAGCTTCTGGAATTTCTGCGGGTCTTTCAGGAAGTCGACCAGTTCTTTGACTTCTTCCTTGGCCTCGTCGCAACCTGCGACATCAGCAAATGTCGTCGTGTTGTTGGCTTCGTCGAGCATGCGCGCCTTCGATTTACCGAAGCTGAATGCGCCGCCCTTTCCGCCACCCTGCATCTGCCGCATGAAATAAATCCAGACGCAGATTAGCAACAACATCGGGCCCCAAGAGACCAGGATGTTCATCAGCAGCGACTGTTCTTCGCGTGCCTTGACGTCGAACTTGACGTTGTTGTTGATCAGGTCACCCACCAAGCCGCGGTCCATGTAGGGCGCCGTGGTACGAAGTTCTTTGTCATCAGAGGTGCGAGCCTTGATTTCGGTGCCACTGGCGCCGTCCTGCAATTGCACGCTCTTGATGCGCTTGCTGCGCACTTCCTCCAGAAAGTCGGAATATCCGATGTCGCCAGCGCGCACGGCGCCACGATCGAACTGTTTGAATACGGTGAACAGCACCAGGGCTATCACCAACCAAACTGCGACTTTAGAGAACCATTGATTGTTCACCGCGGCTCCTTCTTACGATCAATACTTCAGCGCGGCATACGACGCATCCCGCATTCACGGTACCTGGGGGCGATTCTAGTGCAGTCAAGTGCATGGGACTTGAGATGGTCCCCGCGGCACGAAAAGGTCGATCGTCCAAACCCTCGCCTACGGGCGTTTATCGGTGGGCTTCCCTGGATTCTTCAGACCGATCCCGATCAGAAAAGTTTCCGACGATCGATCGCGAGAAGCCTTCGGCTTGATCGGCTTGACGACTCGAAATGTCGTCTTGAATAGATCGATCAACTCGTTATAGCCAGCCCCGTGGAATACCTTGGCGACCAGCACACCGTTTGGCGTCAGATGGTTTTGGGCGAAGTCGACCGCCAATTCGACCAAATGGGCAATTCGCGCCGCATCAGAACTCTCGATGCCCGACAGGTTCGGTGCCATGTCAGATACCACCACGTCCACTGGTCGGCCCGCGACCGCTTCGTTCAACTGTGTCAAAACCGAATCTTCTCGAAAATCGCCGAGGATGCTGACAACGCCTTCGATCGGCTCGAATTCGATCATGTCGAGCGCGATGATGGTGCCGTTCAAGGCGCCTGCGGCCGCACCGCCCGTACCGGCCTCTTTGGGAGCGAATCTGCGGCGCACATATTGGCTCCATGCGCCTGGCGCCGCGCCGAGATCCACCACCAGTTGGCCGGGCCTGATGAGTTGCAGCGCCTCATCGATTTCCTTGAGCTTGTACGCGGCTCGGGCCCGATACCCCTCTTTTTGCGCCAGTTTCACATAGGTGTCGTTCACGTGGCCGTGAAGCCAGGCCTTGTTGACCTTCTTGCTTTTCGTTTTGATTTTCATGAGCCTGCTTTTGAGAACGATGCACGAACGATAATAAGAACATGTCTGCCATTGAACTCCGACCTGTACAGCGCAAGGAAAAACGCGCTGAAGCCCATCACCTCGACCCGGTGGTGTTGATCGGCGGCGACGGCCTCACGCCCGCCGTCATCAAAGAAACCGACGCCGCACTCAACGCCCATGGCTTGATCAAAGTGCGCGTCTTCTCTGATGAACGAGAAACCCGCGAAGCCATTTTCGCGCGGCTGAGCGACGAGCTGAACGCTGCCCCCATTCAGCACATCGGCAAATTGCTGGTGCTCTGGCGGCCCATTCCGCCGAAGGAAAAGGTGGAGCGCGACGACCGCAAGCCCGGCCCGAAGACGGTGAAGATTCTCAAGTTCTCGAAGAGCGGCAACCATCGCCCTCAAGTCAAAAAGATCAAGCTTCTGGGCAACCAGCGCATCGCTGCAGGCGGCGAAGTGAAGCGGGCCAAAAAACGCATCATCAGCGTCAAGCGAACCGCGGCTGAATAAATCCCCACACCGCCGCTCAAACAGCCCCGCATTCATCACAGCGCGGGGCTGGCGCTGAACTCCACCGTCGTTCAGCGCTTCTGCGCCAATCGCCAAGTCAGCGCGATGGCGATGAGACCCTTCAAGCCATACAAACCGAATGAAATTCCATGCAAGGCCCCGAATGACAAAGGGCCCTGCCCAGCACGGGCGGCCGGCATCATCGGCTGAATGGCGAAAAAGCCCAAGACCGTACAAAAGGCCGCTCCAAACACCAGCAGCATGTTGGTGTTCAACACCGACCCTCGGCCCGCCTCGGCTTCGTCTCGTGCATGCGGCCGAAGCATCACCAACAACACCAGCGCAACGAACAGGCTGAGGTAAGCCTCGCGAACAAACATGTGGCCGGCAATGCGGCCGGCCACCTCGGGCTCAACCAGTGCGAAAGCGGCTGGCGTTCCAATCGCGCCAATGCCGATCAGCAAACCTGCCCAGATGCCTGACAGCACCGCAGCGACTCGCAACCCCATCGCGCTTGAGAGCATCACCTGCTCAGTCCTCAGATGTAGCGGACGTCAACGATCTCATAGCTCTTGACGCCACCGGGCGCATGCACATCGGCCACGGCGCCGGCTTCTTTGCCGATCAACGCGCGGGCAATCGGCGAGCCAATCGAGATCTTGCCTTCCTTCAGATTCGCCTCGTCATCGCCGACGATCTGATAGGTCACCGCGTTGCCAGTGGCTTCATCTTCCAAATCGACGGTGGCGCCGAACACCACCCGCCCACCCGCATTCAGCGTGGTCGGATCGATGATCTGAGCGGCGGCCAGCTTGCCTTCGATTTCGAGGATGCGGCCTTCGATGAAACCTTGTTTGTCCTTCGCAGCTTCGTATTCGGCGTTCTCGGAGAGATCGCCTTGAGCCCGCGCTTCGGAGATGGCCTGAATCACGGAATGCCGCTCGACAGTCTTCAAGCGGTGCAGCTCTTCCTTGAGCTTTTCAGCACCGCGCGTGGTGATGGGGATGGTTGCCATGATGAACCTTGAAAGTACAAATGAAACCGCCGCCTTCTCCCGGATGGGAGGCTCGGCGGCGGCCGACAAATGAAAGGGATAACTCGAAAGTCTAGTGCAGTTCTGCGTGCAGCTCTTGCAGGGATAGCACCACGAGATCATCCTGGTGCTTCATGCCTTCAACGGCCGCTTCACACCCCGCCATGCTGGTGTAGTAGGTCACCCGATGAGCGAGTGCGGCCTGGCGAATGTGGCGCGAATCAGCGATCGCCGTGCGCGTTTCATCGACGGTCGTAAACACCAGCTGGATCTCTCCGGCCTTGACCATGTCGACGATGTGCGGGCGGCCATCCTTCACCTTGTTGACGATCTTCACCGGCACACCGCCTTCGGTGATTGCCGCTGCCGTGCCCTTGGTCGCGATGATCTGGAAGCCGAGTTGATGGAGGTCGCGTGCCACGGCCACCGCACGGGCCTTGTCGCCGTTCTTCACGGTGATGCAGACGGTGCCCTTGGTCGGCAAGCGAGAGCCCGCGCCGAGCTGGCTCTTCAGCATGGCTTCACCAAAGGTTCTACCCGCGCCCATGACCTCGCCCGTGGATCGCATCTCCGGGCCAAGAATCGGGTCAACACCCGGGAACTTGTTGAACGGGAACACCGCTTCCTTGACCGAGAAGTAAGGCGGAATCACCTCGACCGGCGGTTTGCCGTTCAAGGCCTTTTGATTCACGAGCAACTGGCCGACCATACAGCGCGCAGCAATTTTCGCCAGCGGCTGGCCGGTGGCCTTGGAGACGAAGGGCACCGTGCGCGAAGCCCGCGGATTCACTTCGAGCACATAGACGACTGCGTCCGCGCCCTCGCCCTGAATCGCGAACTGAACGTTCATCAGGCCTTTGACCTTCAGCGCCTTGGCCATCGCCACTGTCTGGCGGCGCAGTTCGTCCTGCAAGGCCTTCGGCAAGGAATATGGCGGCAACGAACAGGCCGAGTCGCCTGAATGGATGCCCGCCTGTTCGACGTGCTCCATGATACCGCCGATCATCGTGCCGCCCACGCCATCGCTGCCATCGGCGATGCAGTCAACATCGACTTCGATCGCGTCATCCAGAAAGCGATCGAGCAACACCGGCGACTTCTCGCTGACCTTCACCGCCTCGCGCATGTAGCGCTCGAGATCCTTGTCGCCATGCACGATTTCCATCGCACGGCCACCCAGCACATAGCTCGGCCGCACGACCAGCGGATAACCGATCTCTTGAGCGAGTTGAATCGCCTGCTCTTCGGTGCGTGCCGTGCGATTTGGCGGCTGCTTCAAGCCCAGCTCATGCAGCAGCTTTTGGAAGCGTTCGCGGTCCTCGGCCACGTCGATGCTGTCGGGTGACGTGCCGACGATCGGCACGCCTGCACGCTCCAGGTCAAGCGCGAGCTTCAACGGCGTCTGTCCGCCGTACTGCACGATCACGCCCACCGGCTTTTCCTTGTCGACGATTTCCAGCACGTCTTCCAGCGTCACCGGCTCGAAGTACAGGCGATCGGAAGTGTCGTAGTCGGTCGATACGGTCTCTGGATTGCAGTTGACCATGATGGTCTCGTAGCCGTCTTCGCGCATCGCCAAAGCCGCATGCACGCAGCAGTAGTCGAATTCGATGCCCTGGCCAATGCGGTTCGGCCCGCCGCCCAGCACCATGATCTTCTTGCGATCGGTCGGCTCGGCTT
>CAHJWV010000577.1 GCA_903643055.1 Burkholderiales bacterium
TCGCCGAGTGCCGAGAAATCGAAATCCTCGAGCTGCAGGCCAACGACGCCGCGCAGGTTGCCGATCGGTGCATGTTCGGCCTCCACGCGCACTTCGTCGCCCGAGGTCTTGAAGGTGGTGCCGATCTCGCCGGTGCCTTCGATCTCTTCGTGGTCGTACTTCGTGTGGTTGATCTGCGCCCGCAGCATACGGATCACGCCGCTGCTGTTCTTGATTTCACCGGCCAGACCGACGTGATCGCGTTTCATCTGGATCGTGACATCGGGTTCGGCGACTGCGCCGTAATGGCTGTCATAGGTATCGGCGGACAGGCCGAGGTAGCCGCCATCGAAGAACACCGAGCCGCCCAATGCGCCGCCGTGGGTGTGGCTGGCCGAGTTGCGCACGCGCTTCGTCGCCTGCAGCGGCGAGCCGTCTTCCACCGGGGTGTATTCCGGCACGTGCAGGTCGCTGGTCAGGCGGCCGAACACATCGGCATGCAAGGCGAACCGGCCGTTGCCCGCCTCCACCAACGCGGCACCGCCGCGTTCGGACTCGGCACCGCCGAAGCGGGCCTCTGCGGCGCCCGACACACCGGTCAGCGCGTCACGTGGAATGCGGTTGTCCAGCGTGTTGACGACGCCGCCGACGGCGCTGCCGCCATACATCAGCGCACCCGGGCCACGCAGCACTTCAATGCGGTCGACGATCAACGGATCGATCGGCACCGCGTGGTCGAAGCTCAGGCTGGAGGCGTCGAGCGACGCACCGGCGTTGCTCAGCACCTTGACGCGGTCACCGTCGAGGCCGCGAATGATCGGCCGGTTGGCATTCGGCCCGAAGTAGGTGGATGACACACCCGGCATGCCATTCAGCGTGTCACCCAGCGAGGTGCCGCGCTTGAGCACCAGCGCGTCGCCGGACAGTTCGGACACGGGCGCTGCGATGTCGCTGCTGCCCAACGGGTTGCCGGTGACGATAACGGGCGCCAGCACGGTGGCCGACTTTGCAGGCGGTTTGGCCACCTCCGAGGTGGAAGCAGGGGCTGCCGCCGCACCGGGCGCTTGCACGGCTTGCGCATGTGCCCACGAAGACAGGGCCAGGCCCATCGCGCCCACGAGCGTGGAGCGGCAGAAAAAAGGAATCGAAGACATGGAAAGTTCTCGCTGAATTTCGGTCAGGCGGAGCCGTGCGCAAAGGCGCAGCAGGGCTCCAATGGCAGCGCAAGCTCAAGCACGTGATCCGTGCCGTGAGGTGCGCCCGGCACAAGGCTCAATGACGGAATGAGACACGCCCCGCACCGGCCTCAGACAAGGGCCCAAGCGGTCGTCGGGATGCATCGGCCGGCGGTCAGGCGGGCCGGTGCCGTGTCAGGCGAGAACGGGAGGGCCGCGCGCGCGGGAAGTGAACGCGTGGACCAGCAACGCCGGTGTGGCAGCACGCGCCACCAGCGAATTGGTCGGCGCAGGAGCCAGCAGGAGCGCAGCGGGAATCGACGCCAGATCGGCATGCGCCAGCTGATCGAAAAGCTGGCAATCGCCATCGCGGGCATGGCCTGCAAAAAGCGATGAAACATCCTTCAGGAAGCCCACCGGCTCGGCAAAGGCCTGCACCCTTCCCAGCGACGCAGTACGCGGCGTGTGCAGCACTCCGTGCATCGCACCGAGCACCTGCATCAACACGAGCGCAGTCACCGCCAGGCTGACCAGCCAGGCGCGAACCGAGGTGTGATGACGTGGTGAAGACATTCGGACGAAGCGGATGCGGCGGCTCAAAAATTCAGGTGATCAACAAAACAAAGCCGCCTCGCTCACCGCATGGTGAGCAGACCAAAGCCGGGTCGCCATTCTGCCTTGGCAGCTGATGCGCCCAGACAACAAGCGACGGCCGAAAGCTCATCCGGCCTTCAAGCGGCTGGCAAAAGTCTTGCGGAATTTCTCGACCTTCGGTGCCACCACCGCCGCGCAATAACCCTGCCCTGGATGCTGGGCGAAGTAGTGCTGGTGATAGTCCTCGGCCCGCGAATAGTTGGCCAGCGCCGTCAGCTCGGTGACGATCGGGCTTCGGTCATTGGCGCTGGCCGCCAGTTCGGCCAGTACGTCCTGGGCGATTCGTTGGTGCTCCGCCGACTCGGAATAGATGCCCGAGCGGTATTGGGTGCCGACGTCGTTGCCCTGGCGGTTCAAGGTCGTCGGATCGTGCACGACGAAAAAGATTTCCAGCACTTCGCGCAGGCTGATTTGAGCGGTATCGAAGCTCACCCGCACCACCTCCACATGACCGGTATCACCGGTACAGACCTGCTCATAACTGGGCCTGATCACGTGGCCGTTGCTATACCCGGATTCCACGGCCGTCACGCCCTGAACGCGTTCGTACACGGCCTCCACACACCAGAAGCAGCCGCCACCCAAGGTGATGGTTTCAATCGAAGAAGCACTCATAAGCCTCCTGCGTCGCAAAAAACGGATTTTGCTGCAGGGCGCTCTCCGGTGCGTGGCCCACCTCGCAAAGCCCTCCGACGCGGCACCGATACCGGATACCCGTTGTTTCGCCACCGTGATCCCGACCGCCAAAACTCACACAGGTGACCTCTTTGCTCCGGCACAATCCGCCCCACTCACGTGCACCCCCTGAAAGACTTGGTATGAATGGCCTGCTGGAATTGCTCGGCATCGAATCCTGGAAGCCGGTGCTGGCCGCGCTGCTGCTTCCGCCCGTCCCTTTGGTGTTGCTGGTACTGATCGGCGCGCGCTTGATCCTGCCGCGTCGCGGCCTGGGCTGGTTGATCATTATTTTCAGTGTGGTGGGCCTCTGGTTCAGTGCCTGCTTCGGCACGGGCAGGCTGCTCAACCAGTTCGTGCTGAAGGTACCCGCAGCACTCAGCCGCGACGGCATCAATGAATTGAAGGCAGCCGTCAAAGCCAAGCAACAAGTGGCCATCGTGGTGTTAGGTGGTGGCGCGGAATCGCTGGCGCCGGAATACGGTGTAGCCAATCTGGCGCCGCCTTCGCTGGAGCGGTTGCGCTACGGCCTGTGGCTCAGCCGTGAAACCGGCGCACCGGTGGCGTTCAGCGGCGGGCTCGGTTGGGGCGGCAGCGAAGGCCAGCCCGAGGCGCAGACTGCGGCCCAAATCGCCTCGCATGACTTCGGCCAGCAACTGCGCTGGATCGAAGAAACGTCGCGTGACACGCGCGAGAACGCGGCGCGGACCATTCCACTGTTGAAGGCGGCGGGCGTCACCCACATCATTCTGGTGACGCATGGTTGGCACATGCCGCGCGCGCAGAAGGTGTTCGAGCAAGCCGCCGCCGGGTCGATCAAGATTCAAGCTGCACCGATGGGCCTGTCAACCCGCAATGATTCGCCGAAGTTGGACTGGATGCCGTCGATCAACGGTTTCACCTCCGTCAATCACGCGCTGCATGAGTGGCT
>CAHJWV010000578.1 GCA_903643055.1 Burkholderiales bacterium
CTCTCCTTCGATGAACCCATTCTCCACTCCAGGTAGCTCACCAGGTGAGCCTGCTGAAGTTTGTCGCTAATCAAGTCTTGTTTTCGAATGCCGGCCAGGCCTGCAGAAGTTCGAGATACCACGCGCGTGACCTCGGCAGGTCGGTCACGCGCAGCACGACGTGCGCAAGCTTCAAAGGACGAATGCGTTCGCTGACGGCATCAGGCAGGTTCGAGGTGTCACGGCGTTTGTCTCCCGTGTTCGGGATTTTTGAGTGGGTCGGAAGCAGAACGAAGCGGCTTATCGGCCAGGCTCGGCAATCACCCGGTTCTCGATGCTGCCGATGCCTTCGATCTCGACGCAAACCACGTCGCCTTCGCGCAGGAAGCGAGGCGGGTCCATCAGACCGCCGACGCCGGCCGGGCTGCCGGTGCTGAGCACGTCGCCGGGCTCCAGCGTGAAGGCCGTCGTCAACTCGACCAGCATGTCTTCGATGCGGTAGGACATCTCGGCGGTGTTGCCGTCCTGGCGCAGTTCGTCGTTGACCCAGGTGCGCAGGCGCAGCCGGTGCGGGTCCGGCAGTTCGTCGCGCGCGACCAGCCAGGGGCCGAACGGGCTGTGCGTGTCGAAGGATTTGCCGATCGTGTGGGTCGGTGCGCGCATCTGCCAGTCAAGAACGCTCATGTCGTTCACGACCACATAGCCTGCGACCATGTCCATCGCTTCTTCGCGCTTGCTTCAACGGTGAAGAGTTCTGCGATCGCTTCGCGGGCCGAGGCCAGCGCGGCGGCCTTGATTTCCGGGCTGCGGTTCACGCCTTCGGTGCGGATCACATCGAAGCGCTGGATGCCCATGAACTTCAGCGCGGCGATGACATCAGGTTCTTGGAAGTCTTTCGGCGCCATCGCTGGCGTGCTGTAGATGTTGCCCCGCGACGAAGTCAGGATCACCCGCTTGTCGCCCGCCAGGCCGCGCGGGCCTTCGGGCGTGTAGGCGAAGGTCTTGCCGGCTTGCGCCAGTGCGTCGATCCAGGCCTTCAACTGCGTCGGCACCGAAAAGTTGTACATCGGCACACCGATGACGACCGCATCGGCCGCAAGAAATTCATCGAGCATCTGGTTGATCACCGCCAGCGCGGCCTGGCTTTCGGGCGTTGTCAGCGGCTTCTGGAAGCGCAGCGCACCCAGCAGCTCGCCGGTCAGCTGCGGCGGCACCACCTGCGCCAGGTCACGGTAGGTGACCTTCAGCTGCGGCGTCGCGGACTGCCACGCGGCGACGATCTCTTTGCTGAGCAGTCGGGAGACAGATTGCTCGCCGAGCAGGCTCGAATCAATGTGAAGCGGTTTCATGAGGCATTCCAGGAATCAGGGGACGGGCCATTTTTAGCGGCGCGTTCTGCTTCCATCTGGCGGGGCGGCCGGAACGCGCCGTTCCATCAGCGCAACGAAAATGCGGGTTGACCTTCCTCGGCCGGCTTCAAGATGCAGGCCTCAACGACCTGATCTATTTCGCGAAAGTGGTGGAACACGGCGGCTTCAGCGAGGCTGGCCGCCAGCTCGGCATTCCCAAGTCGCGACTGAGCCGGCGCATCACCGCGCTCGAAAGCCGGCTCGGCGTTCGGCTGATGCAACGCTCGTCACGCCGCATCACGCTGACGGCGGCGGCGAGAGCTACCTTCAGCAATGCCGTGCCTTGCGTGACCTGGCCGAGGCGGCCGACCACAGCGTCATGCAATTCGCGGCCGAACCAAACGGCGAGGTGCGCATCAGTTGCCCGATGACGCTGGCGCAGGTTTGCGGACACCGCTGACGCCGGGTTTCATGAAGGGGCATCCCAAGGTGCGCTTGCACGTCACCATCTCGAACCGGCGCATCAACCCGGTCGAAGAGCGCATCGACATGGTCTTGCGCGTGCGGCGCTTGCCGCTCGAAGACTCGGGCCAGATCGTGCGCAAGCTCGGTGAAACGGTCGACGTGATGGTTGCCAGCCCGGCTTACCTTCAGGTGGCCACGCGGCCGCAGGCGACGAAGGACGTGAGCCGGCTCGCCACACTGGCGCTGCCGGGTTCCGGCGATCGCACGGTCTGGCAACTGACCGATGGCGATCGGCAGGTCGAGCTGAGGCATCAGCCGCGGCTGATCAACGATGACATGTTTGCGCTGAAGGAGGCGGCGATCGGTGGCATCGGCATCGCGCTGCCGCCCCGGCAGATGGGCCAGGACGACCTGCGCGCAGGCCGGCTGGAGATCGTGCTGCCGGGCTGGACGGCGCCGCTCGGCCATGTGCAGGCGGCGTTCACCAGCCGCAAAGGAATGATGCCCGCCGTGCGCGCGCTGCTGGAGTACCTCGACGCGCACCGCGAGCCCGGTGTTGCAGACGCAGCGGCTTGAACGGGTGTCCATGCCGAGTTCGTTGAACCCGCTTACCCGCTTAACCTGCCTAACCCGTTCGTGCGGTGGCTGCATCCTTTGCATTGACGATCCACCGAGCCGGCGGTCCAGGCCCGCCTCCAAAGCCAGCCGCTACGATGCGGCGCGGTCAAGCTTGATCATTCACAGCCAGCAGGAGTTCAGATGACGTTCCAGGAGTCGTTGCGTGTTTGTTTTATGAAGTACGCAGAGTTCGATGGCCAGGCCGGCCGCTCCGAGTACTGGTGGTTTGCGCTGTTCGTCGTTGCCATCGGCTCGGTGGCAGCGACTTTTGGCCAAATGCCCTACGGCCTCTTTTCCCTTGGCGTTTTGTTGCCCGTCATCACGGTGACTGCGCGCCGATTGCATGACACCGGGCGCAGCGGCTGGTGGCAACTGATCGCGATCGTCCCGGTGCTCGGGCTGATCGCGCTGATCGTGATGCTGGCGCAAAAGGGCCGGACGAGTTGAAGTGACAAGGCCACATCAGGGAGTTGGCGAAGTTCACTGCCATTGACACAGTGCAGCAGCGCCAGGCGTTGACATCGGACACGTCTGACATGACGTCGCTCTGTTGACTGATGGGTGAATGGTCCGGAAGCGGCGAGATTGGCGAATCTTTGCCAACCTCGCCAGGAACCCGCCATGATCCGATTTGCGTCTAGCGCTTTAGCTGTTGCTCGCCGTGCTTCGTTGCACATGCCTGTCTGGGCGCCGCTCAGTCTGGCGGTCATGTTGCTGCCTGCGATGAGCCCTGCGGGTGCCGCGGCCTCGTCGGGCGAGGTACCGGTCAACACCCTCGGTGCGTCGCCAACGCTGCCGGCACCGACGAAATCGCTGATACCGACCGTCAAGGTGGCCAAGGCCGTCGGCTGGCCGGCCGGTGGCCATCCGTCCACGCCGGCAGGCGTCAAGGTCAATGCCTTCGCAAGCGGCCTCGATCACCCGCGCTGGCTTTATGTGCTGCCCAACGGCGACGTGCTGGTCGCTGAAACCAATGCGCCACCCAAGCCCGATGACGAGAAGGGCTTGAAGGCCAAGGTCGTGAAACTGGTGAAGAAGAAAGCAGGCGCCGGCCCGCAGAGCCCGAACCGCATCACGCTGTTGCGTGATGCCGATGGCGACGGCATCGCCGAAACCAAGACCGTGTTCCTGCAAGGCCTGAATTCGCCTTTCGGCATGGCACTGGTCGGCGGTGATCTGTACATTGCCAACTCCGATGCGGTGTTGCGCTTCCCGTATGCAGAAGGTCAGACGCAGATCACCGACCCCGGCACCAAGCTGACCGATCTGCCGGCCGGCACGATCAACCACCACTGGACGAAGAACATCATCGCCAGCAAGGACGGCAGCAAGCTCTATGCGACGGTCGGCTCGAACAGCAACGCCGCAGAGAACGGCATCGACAAGGAAGAAGGCCGCGCCGCGATCTGGGAGATCGACCGCGCGACCGGCAGCAAGCGCCTGTTCGCCGGCGGCCTGCGCAACCCGAACGGCCTGGCCTGGGAGCCGAGCAGCGATGTCTTATGGACCGTTGCCAACGAGCGCGACGAACTCGGCGACGACCTCGTGCCGGACTACCTGACCTCCGTCAAAGATGGTGGCTTCTACGGTTGGCCTTACAGCTACTACGGCTCGCATGTCGATGACCGTGTGAAGCCGCAAAAGCCGGATCTCGTGGCCAAAGCTCTGGCGCCTGACTACGCGCTCGGTGCCCATGTGGCTGCGCTCGGCCTGGCCGCCGCTGAAAAGACGAGGCTGCCGGCTCCGTTCGCCAACGGCATGTTCATCGGCGAACACGGCTCGTGGAACCGCAGGCCCGTCAGCGGCTACCGCGTCGTCTTCCTGCCCTTCAAAGACGGCAAACCGCAGGGCCTGCCGATCGACGTGCTGACCGGCTTTCTCGCGTCCAACGGCGACGCCTACGGCCGCCCGGTCGGCGTCACCCTCAGTGCACGCGGTGATTTGCTAGTGGCAGATGATGTCGGCAATGTGATCTGGCGGGCCACCGGGGCCGCGACGGAGTGAGGTCGGGGAACGCCCGCTGCGACTGCCGCTTCACGCCATGATGGTCGGTGTTCAGCGGGATGTGGCCGAGGGGTTCCGCCCTCACAGGCTCAGGCCACCCCGCTGGTGGGCAGGGTCGAGATGAGGACCGCGCCGCAACTGACTTTGTGGCCTTCGAAGGCCACCGGCACGCCGTCGATCAGCACCTTCGGGTCGCCTTCGGCAATCACACAATTCGTGTGACCCCGCTTCGGGCAGCTGCACGGGTCGCCCTGGCGCGCCACGCCGAGGCCCATGACCTGGCTGTGGGGCGAGGCCGCCAGCACCTTGCCACCGTGGCTGGTCGGGTCGTTCAAGCGGATGACGCCGCGCATGCTGGGCTCCTGGGAGTGCTGCAGGTCAGCGGATCAATTCGAATAGCCTTGCATCGGCGGCTTGGCGTCATGGCGCAGGCCCCACCACGGCAAAAACACGTTATTGCCGGTGCGGGCGCGGAACCAGTTCTTCTGCGGGTCGATCGGCCGCACGGTCTCGGGCGGCACGACGACCACCGCCGTCGTGCGATCGGCATCGGTGGTACCCGCCACCAGCACGTTCTTGCCGAAGTGATTGGCATAGGCAATGCCCAGCGCGACGTTGGTCAACGC
>CAHJWV010000579.1 GCA_903643055.1 Burkholderiales bacterium
AAGCGCATCGAAGAAGACAAGCCCAGCGCGGCGGAGAAGTTGGCGCAGGCCGAAGCAGCCAAGACCGGGGCGGATCTTCTGGAGATCGGCTTTGCCGGGGTCTACCTGGGCGAAGGCAAGAAGGCGGTGGCGCTGATGGAGAAAGGCATTGCCAAGGGTGGGCTGAAGCGGCCCGAGGACGCCAAGCTGCACCTGGGGATCTCCTGGCTGACCGCCGGCGAGCCGGCCAAGGCGCAGGCCGTGCTCAAGACCGTCGGCGGCGCCGATGGCCCCGCCGATCTGGCTCGGCTTTGGGTCTTGATCTCTAAGCAGAAGCCTTGATCAGTGAACCCGCAGGCCCACGCTGGCGATCAGCGGGCGATGGGCCTGAGACGAACGCGGCGGCTGCAAGAGATCTGGAGAAAGCCGTCAGGACGAGCTAAGACAAATGAAGTCAGACGAAAAAGATGGGACGACAGAGATAAAGCGACAGAGGTAAGGCAACAGAGATAAGACGAAAGAGATAAGACGAAAGAGATAAGACCTCAGAGCGAGGCTCAAACGAACCGGCCTGGCCCCATGACGAGCTGGTGACGTGCCGAGCTAACGCGGTGCAAGTCGGATCGCGCCGCATCAAGCGGCTCAACCGCCCCAGCAGCGTGGGACGTGCCGAGCTAACGCGGTGCAAGTCGGATCGCGCCATCCAGGCGGATGACTTCGCCGTTCAGCATGTCGTTGGTGATGATGTGCTGCACGAGCTTTGCGTAGTCCTCGGGGCGGCCGAGCCGGCTCGGGAAGGGCACGCTGGCGGCCAAGGCGTTCTGCACGTCGTCGGGCATCGAAAACACCATTGGCGTGCCGAAGATGCCGGGCGCGATCGTCATGTTGCGGATGCCATTGCGTGCCAGGTCGCGCGCGATCGGCAAGGTCATGCCCACGACACCGCCCTTGGACGCCGCGTACGCCGCCTGGCCGATCTGGCCTTCGTAGGCGGCGATGCTGGCGGTGGAGATCAGCACGCCTCGCTCGCCGGTGGGCTCGGGGTCGTTTCGGCTCATCGCCTCGGCGCAGAGCCTGATCATGTTGAAGCTGCCGATCAGGTTGATGCTGATCACTTTCGCGTAAAGCGCGAGGTCGTGGGCGCCGTCTTTGCCGATGGTCTTGGCTGCAGGTGCAATGCCGGCGCAGTTCACGAGGCCCATCAATCGGCCCATCGACAGCGCCTGGCTGACGGCCGCCTGTCCATCGGCCTCCTGGCTGACGTCGCAGCGCACGAAGGCTCCGCCTAACTCGTGTGCGAGGGCCTGGCCGCGCTCGGCTTGCAGGTCGGCAATGACGACTTGCCCGCCGCTGGCCGTCAGCATGCGGGCCGTGCCTTCACCCAGGCCTGAGGCCCCGCCCGTGACAATGAAAACCTTGCCTGCGATGTCCATGAGGGTCTCCTGATCAGGTGCTGCGCATGCAGCGAACTAAGGGCAGCGAGCTTGAGAGGGTGCTTTGAAGCGGCGCGCCGACACGAGCGCGCAGTGCCGTGTTATGTCGTGAGGCGGAAAAAAGCCGCTCCGTGGAGCGGCTGATTGACCGGTGCAGCGCGATCGAATCTGAATCATCCAAACGCGTAGCACTTGGAACTCAGGCCAGCGCAGCCAGTGCGCGCGTGGTGATCTCGTCGACTGTGCCGGTGCCGGAGATCTTGCGGTACTTCGGCGCGCTGGCGTCACCCGTCGCGGCCCATTGGGCGTAGTAGTCGACGAGCGGACGGGTCTGGTTTTGATAGACGTCCAGACGCTTCTTGACGGTCTCTTCCTTGTCGTCTTCGCGTTGGATCAGGTCTTCACCGGTCACGTCGTCCTTGCCGTTGGTCTTGGGCGGGTTGTATTTGACGTGATAAGTGCGGCCCGAGGCCGGGTGCAGGCGACGCCCGCTCATGCGCTCGATGATGGCCGTATCCGGCACGTCGATTTCGAGTACCAGATCGAGCTTCACGCCGGCAGCCTTCATCGCATCGGCCTGCGGAATCGTGCGGGGGAAGCCATCGAAAAGAAAACCGCCAGTGCAGTCGGGTTGTGCGATGCGCTCTTTGACCAGACCGATGATCAGGTCGTCGCTGACCAGGCCGCCCGCGTCCATCACCTGCTTGGCGGTCAGGCCCAGCGGCGTGCCGGCCTTGACTGCCGCGCGCAACATGTCGCCAGTGGAAATTTGGGGGATACCGAACTTCTGGCAAATGAAGGTAGCCTGCGTACCTTTCCCGGCGCCGGGAGCACCCAACAGGATCAATCTCATCAGTGTCTTCCTCTATTTATGAAACTTGTTTGCCGAGTGCCTTCATGCCTGAACGCCTCGCATCTGCTGACGAGAATAGCACGCGCACCTGGCGCCAAAAGCGAGCCACCGCGCCGTGCTACCCTCCCAGAAACGCCCAGCTCAGCCGATCAATTGCCGCACGCGTTCGAGGTCTTCAGGCGTGTCGACGCCGGTCCCTGGACGCACGGGGCTGACATGCACGGCGATGCGTTCGCCGTGCCACAGTACGCGCAGCTGTTCCAGCGATTCGACGCCTTCCAGAGGGCAGGGCGGCAGCGTCGGGAACAGGCGCAAAAACGCAGCCCGATAAGCGTACAGGCCGACATGCCGCAATGGCGCCTGTGTGGAAGGTAAGGCCGTGATGCCGCCGGCATAGCCGTCTCGCCACCAGGGGATTGGCGCGCGCGAGAAATACAAGGCGCGCGATGCGGCATCGAGCACGACCTTCACGACGTTCGGATTGGCCAGTTCGATCGGGTCATCGATCACGTGGGCGGCGGTGCTCATCACGCAGTCGCTGCGCTGGATCAGCAGGTCGGCGCAGGCGTCGATCAGGCCTGGGTCGATCAAGGGCTCGTCGCCTTGCACATTGACGACCAAGTCATCGCCCTGCAATTGCAGCAGCGTGCAGGCTTCGGCCAGGCGGTCACTGCCGGTCGCGTGATCGGCGCGCGTCAGCAGGCATTGCACGCCGTGCTCATGGCAAGCCGAGACGATGGCGGCATCGTCTGCGGCCACGACGACGCGCGCGGCTTTCGAGAGCGCGGCGCGCTGCGCGACGCGCACCACCATCGGCACGCCGCCGATGTCTGCCAGCGGCTTGCGTGGCAAGCGCGTGGACTGCAACCGTGCCGGTACCAACACAGTAAAGCTCAAGCCGCGCTCCCGCTGGCGTTGCTGGTTGCATTGGCATCGAACGACCGCGCTTCGGACTCGAGCATCACCGGGATGCCGTCATGCACTGGAAAGGCCAGCCGATCGGCGTGGCAGATCAGTTCATGCGCGGTATGCGCGGGTGGGCGTTGGTGCTCCAGCGGCCCTTTGCACAGCGGGCAGACCAGCAATTCAAGCAGCCGTGTGTCCATGTTCATTCCTTTGTGGCGCGCCCGGAAGCCAGCGCAGCAGTTCTGTTTCGAAATCGGGGCCGAGCGCAAAGTCTAGCGTTGCGACCCACACGCGGGCTTGCTGCATTGGCAGGCCGGCGAGCTTCACCGCATCTTTCTCGGTCACGACGATGTCTGACGGCACGTCGGGCCAAGGCAGTTCGGTGAAGCCATGGTGATCGGGCAATGGCAGCTCGGTCAGGGTCAGGCCGCGTGCACGCAGCATGTTGAAGAATCGTTCGGGGTGCGCCACACCCGCCGCGGCGACGATCGGTTGGCCTGTTAGCACCGCAAAGCCATCGGTCTGGCTGGATGACGAGTGAGGCGATGCCGAGCGCCACTGCGCGAAGGTTTTCAGGCTGCCCAAGCCGCGCGTTGCGATATGGCCGGGCCAGTCGGTGCTGGGCCGTGCAGCGTTATAGACCACGACGCTGCGTGCCGGCACCTCGCGCTGCGGCCGTTCCCGCAACGGGCCGGCCGGCAGCAGCCACCCATTGCCGATGCCCCGGTCGTCGAAGACGATGACCTGGGCATCACGCTGAAGCCGGTGATGCTGCAGGCCGTCGTCACTGATCAGCAAGTCGACCTCGGGATGCCGATGGAGCAGCGCATGGGCCGCAGCAATGCGATCCGCGCTGACCGCCACCGGCACGCCGGTACGTCGGTGAATTAGCACCGGCTCGTCGCCCCCGTCGGCGAGCGGCGTATCAGCCTCGATCTGCACCAGTTGGCTCGACCGCCGTCCATAGCCGCGTGAAATGACGCCTGGCGTGAAGCCATGACGGCGCAGCATCGTGATGAGGGCCATCACCATGGGCGTTTTTCCGGCACCACCGGCGATCAGGTTGCCAACGACGATCACGGGAACCGGCAGCCGGATGCTGCGCAGCAGGCCCAGCGCATAGAGTGCGCGCCGAAGTGCATTGATGGCGCCATAGAGGCCGGCCAGTGGCAAAAGCAAACACGCCATCGGGCCCCGATGCAGCCAGGCTGCTTGGAGCCGCGCCGCGAAGGACGATGGCCCGCTCAAGCTGGGTGAATGCCGATGGGGTGCGCGGACATCACCGCGCTTCGCCGCCTTGGCTGGATTGGGTCGCGAAGGTCAGGCGCGGCAAGCCGGCGCGGCGTGCGGCGTCCATCACCGTGACCACCGATTGGTGGGCTGCAGTGGCGTCGGCGGAGATGATCACGACACCGTCTTTCATGCCTTCGGATG
>CAHJWV010000580.1 GCA_903643055.1 Burkholderiales bacterium
AAATCAAGGATGCGGCGAACGACGCCAAGAAGTAACAACGTCCTCCTGCGCATCCGCCCCGCGGCCAATCGTTTGCAGCACTTGCAGCCACAGGTCATCCGATCACGTCGATCGGCTTCATGAAAAGCACGCGCCGCCAAAGTCCAAATTCACCGCGCTTCCACTGCCTTCTTCGGTCAACAAGGGATTGGCTTGTTGCGTAAGCTCGCGCATGGTTTCCGTTATCCCGCCACCACGTCCCTCAGCGCCTGTGCCGCTGGCTGAAGTGGGTGTGTCGGTGATCGAACTGCCGGCGATCATGGACATCGAGGCGTCGGGCTTGGGGCGCAACAGCTATCCCATCGAAATCGGCTTCGTGCTGCCAGACGGCAGCAGCTTTTGCTCGCTGATCCAACCGGCGCCGCACTGGACGCACTGGGACCCTGCTGCCGAAGCGGTGCACCAGATCTCGCGCCCGACCTTGCTGACGCATGGCCGCAGCGTGGCCGATGTCGCCCGGCTGCTCAATGAGAAGCTGAAAGGCCAGACGCTCTTCAGCGATGGCTGGGCACATGACTATCCCTGGCTTGGCGCGCTGTATGAAGAGGCGGGCACGGTGCCGTTGTTCCGGCTCGACAACCTGCGCCGCCTGCTGTCTGAAACCGAGGCCGATGACTGGCATGCGGCCAAGCAATTGGTGAGCAACGAACTGCGCCTGCAACGCCACCGCGCCAGCACCGATGCCCGGCTGCTGCAGATGACCTTGAAGCGCTTGCGCAGTGATGCATTGCCAGCGCCCTCGCGCTCAAGTGCGCTTCCCCATGCGGGGCTTTGAGCCGCAGCTGATCTGCGCTGATCGTCAGTGCCGCGCCTGAGGGCAAGTTCTCATACGCGAATCGTTGGGTCTGACTTGTCGGCCGCACCGCGGGGACGCTGGGCATCTAACGGCTTGGATATGACGCGTGCCATCAGACGCGTGGCTGAAACGGCAACACACACAATCTCCAGCGGTGCAAGACGGCGCGGGCCTGCTCACGCTGCGCCGAGCATGCGAGCCATCGCCGTCAACCTGACCGGTTGCGCTTTCGGGCATCGTCCAGTTCACGCACCTTGACGCAGCTCGCGTGGTCATGAAACTTTGCGCTCTTGCACTCGCGCCGCAGGCAGCTGGTCAAGCCAATCAACTTCAGGCCGCTGCAGGCGTCGCGCAGGCTGGCGGGCGCTGCGGCAAGCAGCGTCTCTTGAGATCTGTCGGGCGGCTTTTTGTCTTGCGGCTTGTCGTCCTGCGGCCGGTCGTCCTCATCTGGCCGTGCCGATGCCGTGCGAGGGCGTGAGGCCGACACCGCCGAGGCAGCCGATTCGCGTGACGGGAATACATGGTGCGGCATCATCGCCGGCAGCGGCCCGGAGGCCATCACGCTGGCCGACGAAACCACCGTTGCGGCAGAGGCGCCATCGGCCACGGGCAAGGCCGCAGGGTCGGCCGATATCGATGCGGCCGATACGACCGGCGGCGGCCGAGACGCCACCGCGTGGGGCGTCAGCACCTTGACCAGCCCCTGGCCCAAGGTACTGGCGCTGTGCTGCACGCCGAGTTGCCAGGCGCCGGCGGCCACGGCCGCAATGCCCAGCAGGCCGGCCAGCGCAAAACCGATGCCCCACGACTTGCTGTCGCTCGCCTCGCCGCGCTCGTGCTGGCGGCGGCGCTTGCTGCGCGCGGGCTTCGCATGGCGGCGCGAAGGTTCTTCAAAGCGCGCGCCCTGGTGATCGAGCGGCGTCGGCGCCACCGGCGCCGGTGCTGGCTTGGGCAGCGGCGGCGGCGCGGGCTGGGTGACGGCCATCGTCGGGTCGTACTGTGTCAGCTTCGATGCCGGCACAGGCTCAGTGCGGGCCCAGGCGGCGCGCACCTCTTCGCGCGAGACCGGCACGCCGCGTTCGGGCTCGGGCGGCGTGCGCGCTGGTGGAAGCACGATGCCGTCGATCACGTCACGCAGCTCGGCCACGCTTTGCGGGCGGTCGCCGGGGCGCACTTCCAGCGCCCAGTCAATCGCCGCCAACAGCGCATCGCTCAAATCGCTGCGGTGCGCCGCATCGAGCGTCATCAGCAGCGGCACTTCGTCATGCACTGCGCGCGCGGCCGAAGGCGTCGGCGGCCGGCCGGTGATCATGTAATGCAGCACCGCACCGAGCGCGTAGAGGTCGGTCCACGGGCCCTGGCGCAGGTGGTTGACGTTGGCGTATTGCTCGATCGGGGCGTAGCTCGGCTTCAGGATTGCCGTCAAGGTCTGCGCCTGGTCGCCAATCACGTGCCGCGCGGCGCCGAAGTCCAGCAGCACCGGCAAGCCGCTGGGCAGCAGCAGGATGTTGTCGGGCGCGATGTCGCGGTGATACACATCCTCACGATGCAGCGCCTCCAGCGCGCCCAGCAGCGGGTCGATCATGCTGCGCATCCAGGCTTCGTCGGGCACGGTGCTGCCACGCGCGCGGCGCTCGTCTTTCAAGGTGCGCCCGGCGTAGAACGGCATCTCCATGTAGGCGGTGCCGTTGCCTTCCCAGAAGCGGTAGACCTTGACCAGCGAAGGGTGGTCAAAGCGCGCCAGCAGCTTGGCCTCGTTGACGAAATAGCGCAGCCCCATCTCGAAGGTTTCGGCATGGGCCGCCGAACGAATCGAGACCTGCAGCCCCTCACCGCGCGCGGCCAGCAAGCCAGGCATGTATTCCTTGATCGCGACCTGCCGCTCGAGCGCGTGATCCATCGCCAAATAGACGATGCCGAAGCCGCCCACACCGAGCACACGCAGGATCTCGAATTCGTCAAGCCGGGTCCCCGCCGGCAAGGCATCGTGATCGCCGAGTGTCGACGCAGCGCTGGGGTGAGGTGTCGGGGCGGGAGAGATCGGAAGAGCACACGTCTGAACTCCAGTCACTAG
>CAHJWV010000581.1 GCA_903643055.1 Burkholderiales bacterium
ATACAAAATCAGGACCAAGGGCTGAATATTTTATGAGCTTGCTGCACCGTCTTATGAATAATCCTTCACCTGACAGGGGAACATCGGTCAAAAGAATAATTTACAGTCGTTATTCAGGAGAAGCCCATTCGGACGGCGCCTGGCAAAAGTACTGCGAGCAGATGCCTGCAGGCCATTCAAAGTACCCCAAAGGAACATAATGTCGAGTATCGCGGAAAGCGACGAAGGCCAACGCGGATGGGTCAAGCCCACTCGGCGTCGCACACTTGCTGAATTGAAGGTATTGATCGATGAAAAGCGTGCCGAGCTCGACGTGCTTGTTCAAGAAGCCAATGAGTTAACGAATGACGGCCGCTTGCAGGCGATCGCCACCGCCCGCAATATCATGCGAGCCCATCAATTGACACTCGACGATGTTTTAGAAAAACCGCCCGTGCGCGCATCGAAGAAAGAGCGCGCGGCGGAAAGCAATGAGCTTGGCCCGCAGGACCAGCTTGACCTTGAGTGAAAACATTCGCTGCCTTAAAGGGTTTCAGGGTTAATCCAATTCTTTGAGTTCAGCTTCAAACTTGGCTTCATCGGTGGCATGTGATTCGCCCTGTTTCGAAAGCATTTCATTGCGTCAGCCAGCGGTTCGTTACCTCGCCGTCAGGTCGTCGCCGCTGAATGGCGCCATCGACCGTGGCGACAAAGCTGAGCAGGGGCAAAATCAACGGCTTTCGGCCAATATCACCGGGCCGGCGAACCTGCGAAGCGGCTCATCGTCGACCTGATCGATTTTTCCGTGACTCGCGTTGGGAACGGGCTGACTGAATTGCGCAAGCTGACCGCCCTTCATTAGTTCACCGGCAGCTTCATTCATCCCCATCGCGCCATTGCGCCAGTCCGCTTCGCCATCGGTGACCGATGACAGCCGGGTGAAGAGCAAAAGACCTCGGCTCGGTATTGCGCGACATTGCCTGTTCCTCGTTTGCAGCGCGTGTTTCGCCTTGTCCTACAACACCACTGACATTGCACTGACTGCTGAACGCAACGATGCCAGATACGCTGCGCGGCAATCAACCATCGGAGTGTCGAATGCCTGCAACCGCAAAGAAAACTGTCGCGCCATGCGTACCAAAAAATGATCGGGTGGCGTTGGGTCAGAAGATGATCAAGTGCAAGCAGCAACTCTTGGTGACCATCGCCTAACGCGACATGGTCATGGACAAAGTTTTGAATTGCACCGGCGCCTCAGGGTCCGATCCCTTGGGCGCAATGCCGAGCACCAACACGTCGTCATATGCTCAGCGCTCCGCGCTGCTAACGGCGTTCGATCGGTTTGCTTCAGCGGTAACGCGTGGCGCGGGTTCGCCAATCGCTTTCTGCCTGGCGCTCTTCAGCGTGGTGATCTGGGCAGGGCTTGGGCCGGTCTTTCGCTATTCGGAAGATTGGCAGTTGGTGATCAACACCAGCACGACCATCATCACGTTTTTGATGGTCTTTCTGATCCAGCAAAGCCAAAACAAAGACAGTGTGGCGTTGCACCTGAAGCTCAACGAGCTCCTGGCCGCCAACAAGCAAGCCAGCAATCGGATGATTGGCATCGAGTCTCTCGATGAACAAGACCTTCACGAAGTGGCCGCCTTCTATGTGCGTCTGGCAGAACGCGCAAAAAATGCGGGGGGAGGCAAAGAAACACATTCCATCGATGAAGAAGGAATGCCAACCGATGCCGGCCCGAGTACGAGGTCCGTCCAATGATGGACGTTTGGCAACTCCTGCAATGGCCCGCCATGGCAATCACCTTGCTGGCAGCTTGGCTCGTGGCATCCAAAAGCGAACGCGCTCGAGCGTGGGGCTTTTGGGTGTTCATCGCAAGCAACGTTCTCTGGATTGCTTGGGGATGGCACTCCCAGGCCTGGGCGCTGGTCGTGCTGCAATTCGGTCTCGCTGCAATGAATGCGCGCGGCGCAGCGAAGAATGACGGTTGACTCTTTCTTGCAAGTCCAAGGTCCGCCTGCGTTGTATCAACGCTAAGCCGATCTCAGAAGGGCTCGGTAGGCCCAAGCGTTGGTGAGGGCGCAGCCACCGGCCGTGTTATCGAAGATGCTCCAAACCGTTGCTTCGGCCGACCACGAAGCCTGTTCATTTGCCCGCTCGCTCAACCAGACCGGTTCATAAGCCGACCAATACATGCGCGGTGAGCCATGCCAACGGCGATAGATCACGGCGCCTTGGCCATCGTTGTTCTCACCCATCCACCCGCCTGGGTGAACCGCGGCAGGCACACGCGCCGGGTCGGCTGCAGCGCGCCCTACGCGCAGCGATTGCAGCACCTTCTCCGCCTTGTCAGTGAACCAACTCGGATGTCTGGGTTCGCAGATCACGGCGCCGTCGAACATCTCCGAGAGCACGCCAAAGAAGGTACGAGCTACACGCGAATCGAAGGCAAGCGACGGCGGAAGCTGCACCAGAACGATGGCCAGCTTCTTTTCCAAGCCACCCGCCTGTGCCAGGAATGTCTTCAACGGCTCGCGTGCACCGCGAAGCTTGCTTTCATGGCTGATGGCCTTGGGAATCTTCACTGCGAAGCGGAAGGCCTCGGGTGTGCTGGCTGCCCACCGCTGATAAACCTCGCGCTGGTGAGGCCGATAAAACGATGAATTGATCTCGACGCAAGCCATCTTGCGTGCATAGCGTTCGAGGTGAGTTCCTTCGCCTGCAAATTGGCTCGCATTCGAACCCGGGATCGCCCATCCCGCGGTGCCAATCAACGAAGCCACTGCGGCGCCTGATAGCGAGAGTTTTTGCGAGTGGCGACGGTGCGCCATCGACCTTTTAACGGCATGTCTTTTCAGCCCTCGTCATGCGCTGCTCGGCATTCGTAGCCTTCTCGGGTTTCTTGGTTTTCTGAGCCCTTCGTCTCCGTTCAACGAGACTCATGGGACCTCGCGTTCGCGTTGGCACTCTCGTTCACCGTTTGCGGTTTTGACGCACTTTCCTCATGGCGATGCTGGTTGCCGGTCGGGTCTGAGATCTGCGTCACTGCGCCATGCGTCCAGCCATCGGCACCGGGATCGATCTTCGGTGCGACAAGGTCTTGCCGAGCCGCCTTCTTCTGATCGCTTTGAATGTCAAAGCGTTGGTCCCGCGTGGCCACCATGGCGGGGTCTACCTGACCATCTGCCGTAAATCCCATCATCAACTGCGGCACGCCCAGCGGCAGCTTCTTATCGAGGTCTGTGTGCCAGGTGTGCCAAGTTTTTCCATACGTGTGCATCAGCTTGTCCATCAGCTGATGCTCCGCAATGTCCGGGATGCCCGGTGCGATCAATTGCCCCGACTTCACCTCGTGGACATGGCTATGCCATAGCGCTTTCTCTGGAAGTGGCAAGGTGGCAAACAAGGTCTCGCTGATCACATACTCGATGCCCATCATCTTTGCGTTGCGCTCATTACCGTCATAGATCACGCATTGGATAAGGTCTTCGTTGAGCACCGTACAGAAATGATGAGCCTCCATTTGAATGTTTTGCTTTCCGTTGTAGAAGTGAAAGCCGTCCAGGTAGACATGTATCGCATCGATGGGCCGCTTGGCCTGTAATACCGCTGCGCCGGCTTCCAAGAGTTTGGTACGCCCTTTGGCCTCTCGCCCTGGGGTCGCTACGGGAGATTCTGTGTTGACCTTGCCACAGGCGCCAAGATCAAAGGCGAGGGAGACGATCAACAATCCTGTATGCCATCGCTTGAACATGTCGCCTCCTGATTGAAGTAAGAAGCCTGCCGCTTATCGAAGCGAATCGGCTCCGGGCTTTATGGACCCGTGCTGTCGCTGTCGAATCAGCCTCGTTTCAAAATGCTAATGCCGCCATCGGTTTCCAGCACCGCAGATCGCATCTCGGCCAGCTCGCAGTCGCTCTCGCGAAGCGCCCTCTCCACCTCGGCCATGCCGATGCGGTGCTTGCGCAATACACCATCGAACAGTGCCCCATCGCGACCCAGCAGCACCGGCACCCCGTCGATCAGCTGTTCGATGCGCTTACTGCGCGTACTGAGGTAGCCGATTGCCATGTTCAGAGCGATTAGGGTCGACGCAATCAACAAGCCACCGAGCAAGGAGTTGTCGGCGCCGGAGAGCGAGTTGCTGACGCTCTCGCTGAGCAGCATCACCACCAACAGATCAAAGGGCGTGAACTGTCCCACCGTGCGTTTGCCCGACAGCCTCACCAGCAGCATCAGCACGAGGTACACGCAGGCACCTCGCACGACGAACTCCCACCACGGCATCGCGAGGTCAAACACAGGAAGACGGGATTGAATGGTTCAATGGGTCTGACACAGTCAATGTCGATCTCAATAGGGCGTCAGCACCACCTTGCGACAGGCATCCTCTTTTTTGTTGAAGATCTCATAGCCTCGTGCCGCCTCGCTCAAGGGCAAGCGATGGCTGATGATGGCAGCCGGGTTCAGGCGCCCATCGGAGATGAATTGAAGCAACTCCGGCATGAAACGTTGCGTGTGCGTCTGACCGCTCTTGAAGGTCAGGCCCTTCTCGAAGGCATCGCCAAACAAGAAGGCGTGAATGAAGCCGGCATACACGCCAGGCACGCTGACAATGCCACCGCGCCGTGTAGCCGCAATGGCTTGGCGTAAGGCCGCACCGCTGGAGCCTTCGAGCTTCAGGTTCGTCAGCAGGGTCTCGGTCGTGCTGCCCTTGGCTTCGAAGCCGACCGCGTCGATCGAGGTGTCGACACCGCGCGAGCCGGTCGCTTCGATGATGAACGCAGCCGGGTCATCGACCTCGTCAAAGTTGATCGGATGCACGCCGTAGGTGGCGGCTGCAAAGTCCAATCGGTAAGCATGGTGGTCGACCATGAAGATGCGCTCGGCACCCAACATGCGGCATGATGCTGCCGCCATCAAACCGACCGGGCCAGCACCGAAGATCGCAACCGTCGAGCCCTTCTTAACCTCGCCGTTGAGTGCCGCCTGATAGCCGGTGGGCAGGATGTCGGACAAAAACAATACCTGGTCGTCGCGCAAGGTCGAATCGGGAATCAACAGCGGCCCGACGTTGGCCTTCGGCACGCGTACAAACTCGGCCTGGCCGCCGGCATAGCCACCATACAAATGGCTGTAGCCGAAGAGGCCGGCGCCCGGGCGGGTGTCTTTCTTGTTGATGATCGCCCCGCGGCCGGGATTGGTCGTCTCACAGGCGGAGAACAGTGAGCGGCTGCAAAAGAAGCAGTCGCCGCATGAGATGGTGAACGGCACGACCACCCGGTCGCCCTTCTTCAGGCGAAGCACGTTCGACCCCACGTCTTCGACGACGCCCATGAATTCGTGCCCGAGGATGTCGCCCGACTCCATCTGGGGAATCTTGCCGCGGTAGATGTGCAGATCGGAGCCGCAGATGGCGGTCGCCGTTACGCGCAGGATGATGTCGTCACTCTGCGTGATCACCGGGTCGGGCACTGTGTCGACGCGCACGTCTTTAGAGCCATGGTAGGTCAATGCTTTCATGCGGAACTCCTGGAGAAGATCATGCGATTTTCTTTGGCCATGCTGAATCAAATTTCAGTCAGTGGCATCCATATGACGGTGCTGGCCACTGTAGGAAGCCAATCAAAATACCAATGTCAGCCGCCGCCTAACGTTTCGTAGGAGAGCACGCCATCCTTCGCCTGCGTTGCGGCCGTACAAGGCATCAGAAAAATGCCTCCAAGCCGCACCAACGCTCCTTCCTCACTACTTACTTGACTTGACGCGCCGCGTGGCTGCGTCTGTACCGCACTTACTACAGGGATGCAATTTGCTGTCCCATCGCAGCCGCTGTTGTTTCCGCTTGGCTCGGCAAGAACCTGCCGTTCAGCGCGTCAAACGTTGCGCCAAGGCCAGATGATGTTCAAGCGAAGGCAAGGTTTTTTCGGCGAAGGCCTTGATCTCGGCATCTTTGACATGCGCGATCGCATTGCGAAACAGCAAGATGGTGTTCTGGTGAAGTTTGATGCCATACGAGCGCGCATAGCTTTCATCGAACTTCTCGCCCTTGTGAACGCCCAACAGCTTCACTTCGGTTTTCTGTGCCGTCGATGCCTCTTGGTCGACATCCACCTTTTTTCTCACGGCCAACTGCCGTAGTTCATCGAGCACCTTTTGATGATCCCGATCCATCACCGCGGCATAGGCCTTGACCTTCGGATCGGCCGCATGGGTCAGCGCGAGCTGGCTCGCCTCGATCTCGGCATAGCTGCTATGAACCGCCTGCTTCAAGAACTCGCCGTCCGAGGTCGCAAGAATGGTTTCCGCCGCCTGAGCGGGGCTCAGCAACATGGCCGAGGCGCAGAGCGTTGCGCCAATCAAGGTTCGCAGGGTGATCGTCAAGGCCATCGAGAACTCCATTCGTATACAAAAAATCAAATAAGAAACGTCGAACAAGAAAAGTCAAACAAGCAGAGCCTAACCGCAGCGTTGTACTTTGCGCTTTGCAATACTGCGATGCGCATTGCCGCTTTCAATGAACTCGGCTTGCTCTCGTGGTTATCCGGTTTGTGCTTATCAGGCTTTGCGCCTGTCGATATCCGATGATTTATCACCTCGGAGCATGGCCGGCGGCCACGATGGAGGGCCTTGCAGCAACTAAGAGCTAAGAGCGAAGCGCCAAGGACGAGTCCAGCGTGTCCGCGGTTAAAGGCTTGGCACCTTGGTGCGATGCCCGTTGTGCACCCGCCCATGCGAATTTCTCGCCTTTGCATCGCCAGTGCTGGAAGTCGACAAGCCTTTGAGAATTCCGCAGTCCTGCACCGCATGCGCTTCGGTGCACTGCCGGCGCAGGCGCGTCAACTCGGTCTCCAATGCCTGCAGTTCAGCGATGCGCTGCGCCACATGGCCGCGGTGTTCGTCCAGCAAGGCATTGACGCCGGCGCAGTTGCGCTCGGGGTCGTCTTTGAAGCCGAGCAGCATGCGGATCTCATCCAGGCTCATGTCCAGCGAACGGCAGCGCCGGATGAAGGCCAGCCGCTCTGCGTGCTCCAACGTGTAGATGCGGTAATTGCCGCCGCTGCGCGGCGCATCCGGGATCAGCCGTTCGCGCTCATAGAAACGGATTGTCTCGATCGACGAACCCGTTAGCTGCGCCAGTTCACCGATTTTCATCTTCACCCTCTCGCGCCCATTGGTATTGGCATGGTCGTCGCTTGACTCTACACCGGCTACAGCGTTTGAAATGAAGTCTTCGAAGCCAGTCCTGTGAAGCCCATGACCCGCCCGCTCGCATCCGCCGCCTTACCTGCTACCGCAACTGATCCAACCGCAGCGCCGCCCATCGCAGGCCCCTGCTCGGTGCAGGGCTGTGGCGCCTGCGAACCGTC
>CAHJWV010000582.1 GCA_903643055.1 Burkholderiales bacterium
GGTTCACGGCGCTGATGTTTGTCCCCTCTCGGGAACGATCGCATTCGCGAACCCAGCTGAAATGATGCAGCACATGGCTGACGGATGAAACCATGCTCCCGCGCTCCATTGTGCGGGAGCATGGCTATCGCTGAACGACGCCGCGCACGGCGTCGCAGCCATTTCTGATTCCGGCCACCGTCGATTTTCAGGACGCCACCCGTTGCAGATGAACAGGGCTGCGAAACCCCTTCAGCGAGCCCGTTAGACTCCCGGCCGACAACAAACGGCTCCCCAAGAGCCACCGGGAGAACAGGCCATGATTTCCATCACTTCGGTACGAACCATCTTGCGCGCCGTCCTCATCCTCATTTGCTCAGGCATCTGCGCCTTGGCCGGCGCTGCGCCGCCACCGATCGAGGCCTTCGCCCGATTGCCGCTGATGCAAATGCCAAGGCTCGCACCCGATGGCGTCCACCTCGCCGCCATCCTGAATCGCGGCAATGAAACGATCCTGGTCACCCGAACGATCGACTCCGGCAAGCTGACCCCCGTGTTGAAAACCGACAACACCGAGTTCAGCCTCAACTGGTTCCATTGGGTCAGCAACGACAGGCTGGTGGTCAGCCTCAGGTACCCCAACAGCCGCCGCGTGGGCGAGCTGAAATACGTCGGCACGGTCGAGACGCGCCTGCTGTCGGTGCGGCCCGATGGCTCCGACCTGATCAACGTGGTCAGCCGCACTCGCAACAAGCGTTCGCTCAAGAACACCGTCATACAGGATCGTGTCATCGACTGGCTGCCGGAAGACGGAAAGCACATCCTGAGGCAGCTGCCGGATGACGAATCGAGCCCGGACCCTTCGGAGCAATCAAGTGCACCGCAGCCAGTTCTATCGGGAATTGGATGCTTTCCTGGCCCGACATCTTTCGCCGCAACCGGCGTCAGCGGCGCCCGCCCCGTCTATGGTCACGCCATCGGCCGCCAGCGCTTCCGCCTCGGCGTCGCAGGCTTTGTGACGCAGTGATTCGTGACACAGTCAGGGGCCTGCCATCAACGCAGGCCCGGTTTGAAAGGCGTGCGGCACTGACCAGACCGAAGCGCGCCTGCGGCACTCAACGCGCCCGGCGCGGCATCTCGATGCGGAACTGCGTGCCGTCGTCTTCGCAGGAACTCACGTCGACCGTGCCGCCGTGTGCCTGCACGATCTGCTGCACGATGTAGAGCCCCAGGCCCAGGCCTTCGCCGCGGCCGGCATCGCGCTTGCCGCCGCGAAACGGGTTGAACACATGCGGCAGCAACTGCGCCGGGATGCAGCCGCCGTTCGACACCGTCAGCTGCACGCGATCGGCGGCCTCACCGTTCAAGCCCACGCGAATTGGCACGTCGGCGCGGCCGTGCTGCAAGGCGTTGCCGACCAAGTTCGAGGCCACTTGCGCGAGCCGGTCGACATCCCATTCGCCATCGAGCGGGCCGGTGTGGATGAGCTGGATCTCGCGCTGCGTGCCGGACAGTTGGCTTTCATGCACCACGCGCTGGATCGGCGTCAGCAGATCGGCCGGCACGCGCTTGAGCGCGATGCCACCACCGAGCCGCGCACGGGCGAGATCAAGCATGTCGTCGATCATGCGGCTCATGCGCCGGCCGCTCGCCAGCATGTTGTCGGTGGTCTTGTGCACCAGCTCGTCACCGCTGCGGCGCTGCAGCACCGAAGCCGAGCCCATGATGGCGCTCAGCGGCGTGCGCAGATCGTGGCCCAGCACGGCCATGAACATCTCGTTCAGCCGCAGTGTCTCGGAGCGCTCGTGGAGTTCGCTGGCCAACTGCGCTTGCTGCCGGTGCAAGCGGAAGAACACCTCGGCCTTGTTGCGCAGAATGCGCGGGTCGATCGGCTTGTAGAGGAAGTCGACCGCGCCGCTGTCATAGCCCTTGAACAGGCGGTGCTGGTCGCGCGCGCCGGCGGTCACGAAGATCAGCGGCACCTGGCGCGTGCGTTCGCTGCCGCGTATCAGTTCGGCCAGCTCGAAGCCGTCCATCTCCGGCATCTGCACATCCAGGAAGGCGAGCGCAATGTCGTGCTTCAGCATCAGCTCCAGCGCTTCAGGGCCGGATTGCGCGGTCAGCACCTCGACGTCGTCACTTCGCAATAGCGCCGACAAGGCCAGCAGGTTCTCGCTCAGGTCATCGACGATCAAGCACTTCACGCGTTGCCACGCCGGGGCGCCGGTCCTGACAGACAAAGGGCTGCGACTCATGGTTTGGCAGAAGGAGAAAGGGCCGAGGAAGGATGTGCGGCGGAAGGCGCAGCAGCAGAAGGTGCCAGTGTTCGCAAGAGTTCAGCCATCGGGGCCAGCGCCAGCACGGCATGGACCGGGCTGCGCTTGATCGCCGCTTCCGGCATGTAGCGCGATTGCGCGGTGGCCGGCGACTCGGCCAAGGTATAGCCGCCGGCCGCGTGCACAGCGGCCAGTCCGGCTGCGCCGTCTTCATTGGCGCCGGTCAGCACGATGCCGATCAGGCGCTCGCGGTAGACATCGGCCGCCGATTCGAACAGCACATCGATCGACGGCCGCGAGTAATGCACTGGCGCGTCGATCGACAAGGCCAGGTGCGGCGGCCCGCCGTCGATCAGCAGGTGATAGTCGGGCGGCGCGAAGTAGATCGTCGAGGCCTGCACCGGCTCTTTGTCCTGTGCTTCCCGAACCGCCATCTGGCACTTGTGGCTGAAGATTTCGACCAGCAGGCTCGGCCGTTCGCGCGGCAGGTGCAGCACGACGAACACGCTGACCGGCAGGCCCGTCGGTAAGGCCGGCAGCAAGACCGACAAGGCCTCGACGCCACCGGCCGATGCGCCGATCACGATCGCCTCGATGCCTGAAGGCAAAGAAGGCAGCGCCGCGTTTACAGGCTGGTTCAAAGGAGATCCCGCTTCTGAAAGATGCGGTCGTCGGCGACCAGCGGATTGAACGACTCGGCATGGCTCGAGAAGCGAAGCGACTCCTTCGAGCCGAGCCCGAGAAAGCCCTTGCGGCACAGCGCATCGCGAAACAGGCCGAGCGCCCGATCCTGCAACGCGCGGTCGAAGTAGATCAGCACGTTGCGGCACGACACCAGGTGTACTTCGGCGAACACGCTGTCGGTGGCGAGGCTGTGGTCGGAGAACACGAAGTGCTTCTTCAAGGCCTTGTCGAACACCGCGCGCCCATAAGCGGCGGTGTAGTAATCAGACAGCGAACTGCGCGCGCCAGAGCGCCGGTGGTTCTCGGTGAAGCCGGGGATGCGCTCGATCTCATAGATGCCGGCCTCGGCCTTTTGCAAGGCGCCTGCATTGATGTCGGTGGCATAGATCATCGAGCGCTGCAGCAGCCCTTCTTCCTGCAGCAGGATGGCCAGCGAATAAACCTCTTCGCCCGCGCTGCAGCCGGCGACCCAGATCTTCAATGACGGGTAGGTGCGCAGCAAAGGCACGACCTTCTCGCGCAGGGCCTTGAAGTACGACGGGTCGCGAAACATTTCGCTCACCTGAACAGTTAGAAAATCCAGCAGCGCCGGGAAGGTGCCCGGCTCATGCAGCACCTTGTCCTGCAGCTGCGACAGCGACTTGCAGTTGAAGCGCGTCATCGCGCTGCCCATCCGCCGCTTCAGCGACGCGGCCGAGTAGCCGCGAAAATCATAGTGGTACTTCAGGTAGATGGCGTCGGTCAGCAGGCGCAGTTCGATGTCGGCGTCGCTGTAAGCCGTGGCCGCACTGCCGAGGCTTGGCAAGGTGTCACCGTGGCCGCTCATTTGGGCATCCAGACCCGCACCAGCGACAGCAGCTTCTCGACATCCAGCGGCTTGGCGATGTAGTCATTGGCGCCGGCCGCCAGGCACTGCTCCTGATCGTCCTTCATCGCCTTGGCGGTCAGCGCGATGATCGGCAGCTTCTTCCATTCGCTGCGCTTGCGGATCTCGCGCATCGCGGTGAAGCCGTCCATCTCCGGCATCATGATGTCCATCAGCACCAGGTCGATCGCCGCGGAGGCCGGTTGGGCCAGCGAGCGTTTCAGCGCCTCGATCGCCTCCAGGCCATTGCGCGCGATCTCGACCTTCACGCCCTTGGGCTCCAGCACGCTGGACAGCGCGAAGATGTTGCGCACGTCGTCTTCCACGACCAGGATGCGCCGGCCATCGAGCGCAGCTTCGCGGTCGCGCGCCGAGGCCAGCAGCCGCTGGCTCTCCGGCGGCAGCTTGGCTTCGACGTGGTGCAGGAACAGCGTCACTTCGTCCAGCAGCCGCTCGGGCGAGCGCGCGTCTTTGACGATGATCGATTTCGAGAACTTGCGCAGCTGCTGCTCTTCCTGGCGGGTCAGCGAGCGGCCGGTGTAGACGATCACCGGCGGGAACGGCATGTCGCCCTGCCCGGCCATCTGCTCCAGCAGCTCATAGCCCGACAGGTCGGGCAGGTTCAGGTCCATCACCATGCAGTCGAAGGTGGTGCTGCGCAGTTGCTGCAGCGCCTGGGCTGCGGTCTCGACGTCGGTGATCTGCACATCGCCATTGCCGCTCTCGCTGCCCAGCAGCTCGCGAATGCTGTCGCGCTGGCGCGCATCGTCTTCGACCACCAGCACGCGGCGCAGGCTCTGCATGAACTTGGCTTCCAGCCGCTGCAGCGCATCGACCAGTTGCTCGCGCTTGACCGGCTTCAGCGCATAGCCGATCGCGCCGCGCTCCAGCGCTTCCTGGCTGTAATCGGCCACCGAGGCCACATGCACCGGGATGTGCCGGGTCTTCGGGTTGCGCTTCAGCTGGTCGAGCACGCCCAGCCCCGAATGGTCGGGCAGGTTCATGTCGAGCAGGATGGCGCTCGGGCGGAATTGCGTGGCCGCGGCCAGCCCGTCGTTCGCCGAATGGGTGACGACGCACTGGAAGCCCATCTCGTGCGCCAGGTCGCGCAGGATCGCCGCAAAACGTTCGTCGTCTTCGATGACGAGGATCAACCTCGAATCGGCCTTCAGCCGGCCGCGGTCATCGTCCATTGCGATCGGCCGAAGGCCCCCGGCAGCAGGCGCATCCAGCGCACCCCCGGCCGGCGCAGACACCGGTGGTGACGACCAGCTCATCGCTGCGGACGATGCCGCGGGCGGTGCGGCCTCGTTCGGTCGGGCGGCCACCGGCACCGCAGCCGCCGCGCCCCTCGGTTTGCCCGGCGCCGGCACCACCTGCACGCTCGACACATAGTTCAGCGGCAGCTCTAACGTGAATTCGCTGCCTTGGCCCGGCACGCTTTGCACGCTGATCTCGCCGCCCAGCAGGTGCGACAGATCGCGCGAGATCGACAGGCCGAGGCCCGTGCCGCCGTACTTGCGGTGCGTGCTGCCATCGGCCTGGCGGAAGGCTTCGAAGATGATGTTTTGCTGATGCGCGGGGATGCCGATGCCGGTGTCGCGCACGGCAAAGGCCACGCCGCGCGGAGTCAGCGACACGCGCAGTGAAACTTCACCGCGCTCGGTGAACTTCACTGCGTTGGACAGCAGGTTCTTGAGGATCTGGGACAGGCGCTGCAGGTCGGTGTCGATGGTCGCCGGCACATCGGCTTCGATGCTGGCGTTGAAGCCGATGCCCTTCTGGCGCGCCAGCGGCTGCAGCGTCTTGACCAGCGAATCGACGGCGCGCGCCAGCGTCACCGGTTCGATCTGCAGCTCGACCTTGCCGGATTCGATCTTCGCCAGGTCCAGGATGTCGTTGATCAGGTCCAGCAGGTCGTTGCCGGCCGACGAGATGGTCTGCGCGAACTTGACCTGCTCTTCGCTCAGGTTGCCGCCCTTGTTGTCGGCCAGCAGCTTGGCGAGGATCAGCGTCGAGTTCAGCGGCGTGCGCAGCTCGTGGCTCATGTTCGCCAGGAACTCGCTCTTGTATTGGTTGGTGCGCTCAAGCTCGGTAGCTTTGTCCGACAGCACCGCCTGCGCATCGGTCAACGCATCCTTCTGATGCTCCAGCGCCTGCGTCTGCTCTTCCAGCTGCGAGTTGGTCTGCTCTAACTCGGCCTGCTGCGCTTCAAGCTGCGCCTGCGATTCCTTCAGCACGCGGCTTTGCTCTTCGAGCTCTTCGTTGCTGACGCGCAGCTCTTCTTGCTGGGCCTGCAGCTCTTCGGCCTGGCGCTGGGTTTCTTCGAGCAGGTTCTCGAGTTGGGAGCGGTCTTTGGAGGTGCGCACCGCGATGCCCAGCATTTCCGACACACGCTCCAGCAGCTCGATCTCGCCGCGGTGCAGCGGGCGGAAAAAGCCGAGTTCGAGCACCGCCTGCACCGTGCCATCGATCGACACCGGCGCGATCAGCAGCTCGCTGGGCTGGCTTGCGCCGGTGCCGGAGGCGACTTGCAGATGGTCCTTCGGCACGTTGGTGACATGCAGCACGCGGTTGTTCTTCGCGGCCTGGCCGAGCATGCCTTCGCCGGGGCGCAGCGTGTCGGTGGCCGAGATCGCATAACCGGCAAAGCGGTGGAAGCGGCCATCGGGCTGCGCCACGTAGGCCGCACCGATCTGTGCGTTCATGTAGTCGGCCAGAAAAGCCAACAAGGTGTCGCCCAAGACTTCCAGGCGCTGCTCGCCTTGCAGCCGGCTGGCCAGCTGCGCCTGGCCGTTGCGCACCCAGGCCTGCACCATGCGCGCCCGGAAATCACGCGAGGTCAGCAAGGCCGATACGGTGATCAGCACCAGCAGCAAGGCCGAGCCGCCCCAGGAAACCAGCAGCGACAGGCTTTGCGCGTCGGCCCATTCGGCCTGGCGCTTGGCCAGCGTGGCCCGCTCTTCGGTCTGCATCTCGGCCACGGTCGAGCGCACGCGGTCCATCACCGCCTTGCCGCGGTCGGTCAGCACAACGGCCATCGCGGCGTCAGTTTTGCCAGCGCGGCGCAGCACGACCGTCTCTTCCAGTTCGCTCAACTTGTCGTTGGAGAGCCGGTTCAACTCTTCGAAGCGGCGCAGTTGCCGCTCGTTGCCGGCCAGCATCGAGCGCAGCTGACCCAGCACGCCATTCAGGCGAACCTTGGCATCGGTGTAGGGCTGCAGATAAACATCCTGCCCGGTCAATAGATAGCCGCGCTGGCCGGTTTCGGCATCCTTGAGGTGTGACAAGACCGCCAGCAACTGCTCGTTGACCTCGGTCGTGCGATTGACCTGATCGGCCGTGACCGAACTCGACTGCAGCGAACGGTACGAAAACAGCGCGATCAGCAGCAGCGCGATCACCGAGACGATGAAGCTGGCCATCGGCCCGGGCGGCAAGGGTGCGCCGCCGTAAAGCCGATTGGTTTCCGATCGGCCCGTACGGCCTGAGCTGCCACCCGCGTTCAGGTCACCCCGTTCATTGCCCGCTGCATCACTCGCCACCGATGACTCCTTCGTGCGCCGGGCCCGGCGCACGGGAGCGCGCGGCAGGGGGCCGGCCGGCGCGAATTATCGGCGAAGGGTGGGCTGCATTGTTGGCATGGGCCGCAGCGGCCGACCCTGTCAAGCCCCGTCAGATCAAAACATCAAACCAGGCAGGCCCATCCCGATGGATCAACCACCACCGATCAATCGCGGATTTCCATCGCGCGGTTCAGGCTCAGCGCACCCAGCGTGGCAGCCGCGCCTGACAGCAGATAGACGCTGACGAAGCCCAGGCCGAAGTTGGCCGACAAGCCCAGCGCCACCAACGGCGCGAAAGCAGCACCGAACAGCCAGGCCAGATCGGAGGTCAGCGCCGCGCCGGTGTAGCGGTAATGCGACTCGAAGTTCGCCGTTACCGCGCCGGCCGCCTGACCGTACGACAGGCCCAACAGCGTGAAGCCGACCAGCATGAAGAGGTCTTGGCCGATCGTGCCGCCGCCCAGCAAGGTCGGCGCGAAGCCGCTGAACACCGCGATCATGCTGGCCAGCGTGCCCAGCGTGCGGCGGCGGCCATAGCGGTCGGCGATCAAGCCCGACGCCAGAATGCCCAAGGCCGCGAGGCCGGCACCGACGATCTCGACCACCATGAACTCGGTGATCGATTGCTTCGAGAAGAGCTTGATCCACGACAGCGGGAACACCGTGACGATGTGGAACAGCGCATAACTGGCCAGCGCCGCGAAGGCGCCGATCACCAGCGTCGAGCCCTGGTTGCGCACCAGCTCGCTGACATCGGTCGGCTCCAGCTCATTGGATTCGAGCAGCTCGTCGTATTCATGGGTGGCCACCAGGCGCAGCCGCGCAAACAGCGCCACCACGTTGATCGCGAAGGCCACGTAGAAGGCATAGCGCCAGCCCCAGCTCAAAAAATCATCGGGCTCGAGGCTCGAATACAGGAAGGCGAACAGCCCGCTGGCCAGCGCAAAGCCCACTGGCGCGCCGAGTTGGCCGAGCGCGGCATACCAGCCGCGGCGGCTCTTCGGCGCGTTCAGCGCGAGCAGGGTCGGCAGGCCATCCCACGAGCCGCCGAGCGCCAGCCCCTGGCCGACACGGAAGATCGCCAGCAGCACGATCGAAGTCGGCCCGAGGCTCGCAAAGCCCGGCAGAAAGGCCATGCCGGCGGTCGACGAGCCGAGCAGGAACAAGGCCGCGGTGAGCTTGGCTTCGCGGCCGAAGCGGCCCTGCAGCTTCATGAACAGCACCGTGCCGATCGGCCGGGCGACGAAGGCCAACGCGAACAACGCGAAGGAATACAGCGTGCCTTCGAGGGCTTTTTCGAACGGGAAGAAGACGGCGGGAAAAACCAGCACCGACGCGATGCCGAACACGAAGAAGTCGAAGTTTTCGGAGGCGCGGCCGATCACCACGCCAACGGCGATCTCACCGGGCGCAATGTGGGAATCATGGGCAGACAGCTGCCGGGCATCGCGCCCG
>CAHJWV010000583.1 GCA_903643055.1 Burkholderiales bacterium
TGGCGGGCGTTCAACAACCAGTACTGGCCCGCACACTATTTCATCGACGCCGAAGGCCGCATGCGCCATCACCACTTCGGTGAAGGCGGTTACGACTGATCAGAGCGTGTGATCCAGCAATTGCTCGCCGAGGCCGGCCATCAGAATCTTCATGCCGACCTCGTCTCCGTGACCGCCGCTGGCGCACAAAATGACCGACCGCTGCCAGCTTGCGGTGATCCAGCCGGCCGGCAATGGCCGGCACCCGTGCCTCGATCTCGGCGAGCCGGTCGACGATGAATTTCATTTCTTCCACCCGGATGCGCCAAACCAGTGGCGCACCGGGCGCGTTCGGGCCCAGACCAGCCACCGAATTAGCATGGGTGGGTTGGATGACGACGAAACTATGCTCTGCATAGAAATTCGCGAGCGGCCCGTAGCCATCTTTCGACGGTATGTAAAGCGATGGCCCATGGCCGTGCGACAACAGCACGATCGCCAACTGGCTGCCGTTCACTGGGGCGGTGATGCGCATTTCCGGCGGTTTGCCAAGCGCAGGTGCGGTCAAGGTGACCGGGCTGATGGAGATGGTTTGCACCGCCTCGTTGATCGGGAGGTGGCGGGCTTTGTCGATCAGGTTATTCATTCGTTTCCTTCCAAGTGAAGGCCGACGATAGACGGGGTCGGTCGGACTTAATTCAATCAAAAGTCCGTAAGACGTCTTCAGGAGTCCGATCATGGTGGACCGGCTTGCCGAGGTCGTCGCGCTGCTTCGGCCGCGTGCGCCGTTCACGAAGGTCGTCAGCGGGGCAGGGCGTTGGGGCGTTCGGCGTACCGAATACGGCCATCCTTTTTACTGTGTCATTCTTGAAGGCTTGGCCAGGTTGTCGATCGACGGGCAGGAGTTGACGGCGCTGGAAGCGGGCGATTTCGTTCTGATTCCGTCCACCCCGGGTTTTGCGATGACCAGTTCGGAGCCACCGCCGCCCGAGGCTTTCAGTGCCATGCCCTTGTTGTTGCCCAACGGGGAATACCGGCATGGCGACTCGGCCGCGGCCGCCGACATCCGCTTCCTGGTCGGGCATTGGGTCTTCGATTCGCCCGACACTGCGCTGCTGGTGTCGCTGCTGCCGAGGTGGGTTCACGTGCGTGCAGAGCCACGGCTGTCGATGATCGTGCAGCTTGTCGGCGATGAATCGCGCGCGCAGCGGCCCGCCCGTGACGTCATCATGGAGCACCTGCTCGAGGTGCTGATGATCGAGGCGCTGCGCTCAAGCAGCGGGTCAGCAGCACCGCCAGATCTGCTTCGCGGGCTCGCGGATGAACGGCTCGCCGTGGCCCTGCGGCGGATGCATCAGAGCCCGAGCGAGCCATGGACGGTCGCGCAACTGGCCAAGGAATCGGCGCTGTCGCGCTCCACCTTTTTTGGACCGCTTCCAGCGCGCCTTGGGTGTGGCGCCGATGGAAGACCTGCTGGCTTGGCGAATGGCGCTGGCCAAACGGTACCTGCGAGACCGGCAAGGTGGTGTTGCCGACGTGGCGGCCAGCGTTGGCTACAGCTCGGCGAGCACCTTCACCGTTGCGTTCACACGCCACGCCGGGTTGTCGCCAGCGCAATACGCGCGCGCGACAGCCGAACCTGCCAGCGCTTGAAGCGTGGCCTCTTTGGCGGCGTTGAGTGGGTGTTGTCTGGTACGAATCGTCAGACACACCTGGCGGCTACCACGCGCGGAGTTCCTCAGGAGATGACGTTTGGTTTCAAACTATTCGCATTGCTGAACCCATGGGTTTTTCCAAGCTCCATCGCTGGACGATTGCGGTGGGAGTGAGAGCAACCTGACTCCTGCCGTCGCCCCTTATTAACGACAGGATGGAGAACCCGATGTTTCTGAAAAACAAACTTTTGGCTTTGCTGCTTCCGATCCTTTTGCTGCCCGCCTTGGCATCGGCTTAAAGGTCTTGAGGAATTCCGAGCACCAGTCGCTGGGAGGCATGCGAACCCAGTTTTTGAAGGACATGCTGTATCCGGACATCGAGAAGGGAATCGAATGGCCGCCTGAAGATTGAAGATCACTCGGACAGCACCGTGTCCACCGGCTAAGACGCCTTTGGCGTGGTCGGCAAGCGGCAAGGGCGAAGCGGCCGACCACGCGAACGTCGTGCCGGAGTACACCGCCGCCTAAGCGTTTGAACGAGGCACGCTGAACATGATGCTCATCCGCCGCATGCCTCCAAAGCCGGCTTGCGGGCGCGGCCAGATGCCGCGTCAGATGGCTGGCTCTTGGCCGTCAGTTTGGGCCATCAGATCGGCAAGCCGCCGATGCCTGTCGCATCAAGCTCGCCGAGCGGCTTCGATCGCAGCGATATCGATCTTTCCCATCTTCATCATCGCTTCGAACACCCGCTTGGCGGCGGCGCGATCCGGGTCGACCAACGCATCGGTCAGCGCGCGTGGCGTGATCTGCCACGACAAGCCCCATTTATCTTTGCACCAGCCACATGCGCTTTCCTGCCCGCCGTCGCTGGTGAGGGCCTTCCACAGGCGATCGGTTTCAGCTTGATCGTCGGTCGCCACCTGGAACGAGAAAGCTTCGCTGTGTTTGAACTCGGCGCCACCATTCAGGCCGAGGCAGGGAATGCCGATCACCGTGAACTCGACCGTCAGCACATCACCCTGCTTTCCGGAGGGATAGTCGCTCGGTGCGTGGAAAACTGCGCCCACGGCGCTGTTCGGAAAGGTCTTGGCGTAGAACTGCGCAGCGTCGAGCGCAGTGTCTTCATACCA
>CAHJWV010000584.1 GCA_903643055.1 Burkholderiales bacterium
GAATTATTTCGTCGCGCGACCGGCCTTCTGGCGCGAATGGCTGCGCCTGACCGAAGCTTTCTTTGCCGTTTGCGAAGGGCCTGATTCGGTGCTGAAAGCCCGCTGCACCGCGCCCACGACCTATCCCAACGAGGTGCAGCGCAAGGTCTTCATCCAGGAGCGGATGGCATCACTGCTGTTGTCGACGCAGGCCCACTGGCGCGTGAAGGCCGCGGACCCATTCGGCTTCGGCTGGTCGCAGACGCGCTTCCGCTCGCATCCGCATGAAGCCGTGGTCAGCGATGCATTGAAGACGGCTTACCTCAAGACCGGCTTTCCGGAATACCTGCTGGCCTATGGTGAAGTGAGGCAGCGTTTCGTTGCCGGGGCCAAGGCCGCTTGAGCTTATCGGGCTGGGCGAATGAGGTCGGCCATGCCGATCTTGGCGCGATCGGCCTACCCAGCCCGTTGTCGTTGTAGGTGTCGGCGTTGGGGGAGGTGTTGGTGTTGTAGTCCGTGGCCTAACACCCGATCCGTGACCTGGCCGTGATCCGCCAATCAGCCCCCGCCGAGCCGGGCTTTTCAGGACATCAACGCCCCGCTGCCTCGGCTCTACTGAACCCATTGCCTGCGCCGTTGCGCACTCATTCCGTTTGACAAGGTCGCCCATGAAACAAACTCCCGCTCACGACGTCATCAACGCTGAACTGTTGTCGCTGGTGCCACCAAATGCACGCCGCATCGTCGAAGTGGGTTGCATGCAGGGCGCGCTGGCGCGGGTGGTGCGCGAACGTTCGCCCTCCACCGAATACGTCGGCATCGACATCGACCCCGATTACGCCCAGGTCGCAGCGCAGCATTGCAGCGAGGCCTTTGCGTGCGACATCGAGAAGATTGAGCCGGCGCGCTGGGACGGCTTGTTCCCGAGCGATTGCTGGATCTTTGGCGATTGCCTCGAACACCTGCGTGACCCCTGGCTGCTGCTGCGCAAGATCCGCACGGCCATCGATCCGGATGGCGTGCTGCTGGTCTGTGTTCCGAATGCGCAACATTGGAGCGTGCAATGGCGCCTGGCTTCCGGTCAGTTTCGCTATGAAGATTCGGGCCTGCTGGATCGCACGCACATCCGTTGGTTCACACGCATCACGCTGCTGGAAATGTTCCAGGGTGCGGGCTGGGCGATCGACAGCGGCATGACACGTAACCTGCCAGCCGTGCCGCAGCAAGCTGGCTTCCTGCAAGCATTGCGCGGCCTCGCGGTGGCCGGTGGGTTCGACCCCGAACAAGCGGTTGCCGATGCTTTGCCGTTTCAGTATGTTTTCAAGCTAAGGCCTGTGTCAGGTCAATGAACTGTTGCAGTCTGCAAACCCTGAGCAAAATGCGTTCAAGTCGCGGCACAATGAGCCGATCAGGGCGAATGCCGCGTTAACAGTGGGCTGCCTTTACATTCCAGCGCAAGTGGCTGAATGTGGCCGGCCGGCCCCGTTAACAAGAACGAAGAACGCAACCATGACTCGAATCAAACGACCGCGGGATGCGCGTCCGCGTGTTCCACCGCGACAAGTCACCGCCGAGAGCTTGGGCCTCGAGCCGGAGTTGTACGCGGCAGTTCTGCGTTATCTCTTCGATCGGCCGGTGCCGCCCGTCCATGGGCAGGAGTGGTATCGCAAGCCCGATGAGCCGGCTTTCGAGGCCACGCCATTGCAGTGGACGCGGCTTCAGACGGTCTTGTTCTCGAATGCTGATCAAGACCTCGATGGTTACAGCGATGAGCAGGTCGGCATGGGCCTGTATCACTTGATGAGCGGTGACGCGAGCGGCGTGCCGTTTGCAGCCATCGATGCCAGCGTGCCGATGGCCGAGGGCTTGCGCATGATGCGGGCCTTGCCTTCTTTGTGGCGCCAGTGCATCGGCCCGCGGCTCGCGCAAGTGCGCGCGCCGATCGGGTCGCAAGAGGGCGGCCGCCTGGGCTTCGTCTGCTACATGTGGTTTGACGTCTGGCCGACCTTCCACAACGTGCGCCATCTGCCGCCGTGGAGCGATGCCCTGTGGCAGGTGCTGAAGCAGATGCTGGCGCTGCCGTGCCGCGCGGTGCAGATCTCGGCGCTGCATGGCATCGGGCACCACGTCGACGATCTGCCGAGTGCCGGCATCGACATCGCGGTGCGGGCCTTCGTGCGCCGGCTCGGCGAGGGCGACGAAGAGTTGAAGCGTTATGCCGAATCGGCCCGGCTCGGGCGGGTGCAGTGACACAGTGCCCTGGCGGCTTGGCCGGCCAGGGCAGTTCAGGCCAGCCCCATGCTGCCAACCCACCCAGGCAGCGAACTCGCGCTGATCACCGCAGCCGGCATCGCCGGGATGGGCCCCGCGCCGTGCGACCGCTTGTGCGGCCAGGCGCCAACATCAAGCCTTGCGCGGCACCGTCACCCACCAGGTCGCGGCCACGATCAACAGCCCGCCGGCCCAGCCCAGCCAGCTGATCTGCTCACCCAGCCAGGCCATCGCGAACAGCGCGCCGAACACCGGCTCGCAGCCCATCAGCAGCGACACGCGTGTCGGGCTGGTGTGCGAGGCCGCGTGGTTTTGTGCAAAGAAAGCGAAGACGGTACAGAACAACACGAGAAAGGCCAGGCTGAGCCAGAAGACGGGGGAGGCCGGCAGCGCCGACCATGCGCGTTGGGGTAAGGCCAGCGAGATCAGCGTGGCACCCGCGGCCATCACGCCGGCCTGCACGGCGGTGAGCGTCAACGCGGGCAAGGCATGCTGACCAGCGAGCTTTTTCGTCAGGCACACCATCAACGCGCGCAACAGTGCGGCGGCCAGCATCAATGCATCGCCCCAGCCGCCGTGCAAGCTGCTGACCGTGGTCGATGACAGCATTGCTGCACCCAGCACCGAAGCCCCTGCAGCCCAGAACATGTGCGAGGGCGGCCGCTGCTTCAGCAGCCACCACTCCATCCAGGGCGTGAAAGCCACGCACAGGCTGATCAGGAACGCGGCGTTGGTGGCACTGGTCAGCGAGACGCCGAAGGTCTCGCACAAGAACACCGCCAGCAGGTTGGCGCCCAACAGGCCGCCGACCTGCAGCGATCGCTGCCAATCACGGCGAAACAAAGGCCGCAAGGCCGGCAGCAGCACCAGAAAGGTCAACCCGAAGCGCAGCGCGAGAAACTGCAGCACCGGCATCTGCTGCGTGGCCTGCTTGGCCAGCGCGTAGCTGCTGCCCCAGATGGCCGCCACCGCCAGCAGCATCAACTCGTTGCTGCCGATGTTGTTGCGCCGCAGGCCGCCGCGTGCGGTGATGGCCGGCGGAGTCTGCGGGACGGCACTCATGACCGGATCTTCGTGAACGCGATGACCAGCACATCGCGATAAGCCGCGTGGCGCGGAATCAAAGGCGTGATCGGCGTCACCGCATGCATGCTGCGTTCGTCGTCGGTGATCAGCAGCTCCATCGGCATGCTCAAGGTGTGGCGCCACAACAGCTTGCCGGCATCGTCGGTGACCTGCGTTTCGCCACCCTCGATGTTGTGCCGCTGGATCAGAAAGCTGGCCACATAGTCGACGCCATCGCGGTGCAGGCCTTCCGGCGTTGGATGGCCCATGCCGTCAATATCGGCGCGAATGCGATAAGGGTGCAGCCGGATGTTCCAGCGCTGCTTGCGGCCTTCGGCGGTGTCGAGCGCGCTGGACATCGCGTTCAGCAGCCGGTTCAGCACGCTGTCTTGGACAAAGCCAGGCTGCAGCGGATCGAAGAGGCGCGGAATGCCGCCGTTCAGCGGATTGATGTACAGCGATTGCTCATAAGGCCCGTGCGGCAGCTGACGCAACGGTGCGGGGCGCTGCAGTTCGAACTCGCCATAACGCCGAAACCGGTAGGCGCCCCCATCGGCCATGTAGCGATCGAGCGTCAGGTCATCCCAGTGATCCGCGAACTTCCGCCAGGCGATTGGTCCGACATCCAGCCACGAGGCCATCGCATCGCCGGGAATGAAGGCATAGCGTTCCAGGTGCAGGTTCCTTGCGATCAGCGTGCTGGTAGCGTCGCCGAGCACAGGCTTCGCGATAAGGGTTGTGTTCATGCGAAGGCTTCTTTGGAAACGGAAGAGTCGTCGACCGGGTGGGCGGCGGCGCGGCCCGGCGTGCCCACATTACGGCCTGGCGTGCCGGTATCACGCGCGCCGAGAAAGTTGCGATCGAGCGCCACGCGGCGCTCCCAGGCATCGCGGTCAGTGACGTAAAGCGGCTTGCTCGCCTTGATCGAGCACAGGTCGGCGGCACCCGGCCGCAGGCGGTAGCCGATGGTGCCGGTGACGTGGCGTGCAGTCCGGGTGATGAAAGCATCGGCGGCGTCGCGCAGGGCGCCGAACCAGCGGCCTTCGATCGCCTCGCGAACCCACAGTTGTTCCTGGGGCAGCTTGGCGTGCAGCACGGCGGCGTCCAGTGTTGCGGTCTCGAGATGGCGATAAGCATCCAGCAACAGCGTCGCGGCAGGAGCTTCGCGCACTTCCAGTACCTTCTCGCCTTGTTCCAGGTGTTCGAGGCCGCTGTATCGGCCGATGCCGAACGCACCGGCATGGCGGTTCAAGCGCTGGATCAGTTCCGT
>CAHJWV010000585.1 GCA_903643055.1 Burkholderiales bacterium
AGATCTTGTAGTCGTTGTCGACGGCAACCGGACAGTTCACGCCGAGATCCTTCACGGCACGCCGCACATTGGCCAGATCCTTTTCGAACGCGAACTCGGGCACATGCCCGCCGATCACCACCAGACCTTGCGCCTTGTATTTTTCCGACCAGGCCTGCACGTACGGCAACGCGCGAAGGCAGTTGATGCAGGAGTAAGTCCAGAAGTCGATCAGTACCACTTTGCCCCGCAGGCTCTCGGCGCTCAGTGGCACCGAGTTGAGCCATTCAACTGCGCCCGCCAACGATGGCAAGTTGCCTTCGACCGCGAGGGGTTCCGTGGCTTTACCGTGCTTCGCAGTCATGGCCATGGCCGCACCACCGCTCATCATCATGGTGTTGTCGTTGTGGAGGACGACATCCGAAGCTTCTTCGTTCGATGGCGGCGGGCGAACCTTGTCGACCAAGCCCTGCGCCAGGCTCGCGGTGCTGGCCAGCGACACCTTGGTCAAAAAACCTGTGTTCAGCCCCAGCGCAATCGTGGCGACACCGCACAGCAAGGCTGCGCCGAGGCCGCGGCGAATCCACTCCCCGACGCCGAGCTAGCGCTTCATGGCGTTGAATACGCGGCCGCCGATCAGGAGCGCCAAGGCCAGCGACGTGGCGGCGCCGGCCGCATAAGCCAACAGCAGCAGCGATGTGCCCACGCTTGCGCCTTGCAATGCGGCACCTGTCAGAACCAGCCCCAGGATCGGCCCGGCACACGGTGCCCACAACAAGCCCGTGGCGACACCGAGAAATACGGAGGCCACAAAGGAGACTTGGCCTTCGGACACGCCACCGGTCGATGCCGTTAGCCTTCCTCCAGCGTTACCAGTGGCCGCATCAACCGATCGGAAACAGACGGGAACAACAGCGTGATGCCGAACACCGCGAGCAGCAGCATCGCCGCGGCGCGACCATATTGATTGGCTGCAACGGCCCAACCCCCACCGACAGCTGCCAATGTCGCGACGGCGGCAAAGGTCAACGCCATGCCAAGCAGCAAGGGCAATCCGCTCTTGATGAAAGGCTGCTCTGCGCGAGCGAATACAAAGGGCAGCACCGGCAGGATGCAGGGGCTCAGGATGGTGAGAACGCCGCCCGTATAGGCCAGCAGCAGGAGAATCATGAGGATTTCCGGTGAAAGAAGATCACGTCGCAGCGGCGCGGAAAGCCATCGCCAGGCCGTTCATACAGTAACGAAGCCCGGTCGGCTTCGGGCCGTCATCGAACACGTGGCCGAGGTGGCCGCCGCAGCGGCGGCAGTGCACTTCGGTGCGCGCCATGCCCAGCGTGCTGTCGCGTCGCTCAGCGACGGCCTTGGGCAAGGGCTGCCAGAAACTAGGCCACCCGGTGCCGCTGTCGAACTTCGTGGCCGAACTGAACAGGTCGAGCGCACACCCAGCGCACGCGAATCGTCCTGAGCGATGCTCGTCATTGAGCGGGCTGGTGAAGGGGCGTTCAGTGCCTTCACGGCGCAACACAGCGTACTGATTGGGTTTCAGCAACTTGCGCCATTCTTCGTCCGTGTGGGTGACTTCAAACACCTCAGGCGCCAATTCGGCGGCGCTTGCAAAATTCCCGTTCTTCGCAAAAACCGTCATCAGGAAGCCGGTCAGGCCCGCCGCACCGATGCCCAGGAAACTCTTGCGTCGCGATGCATTCATGTCTGATCTCTTTCGTGGTGAGGCGTTGCATGCACTGTCGTTCCAGGTGCCTGGCTTCTTACGCTGTCACTTCCACATGATGGGCGAAAGTAAATCGACCCAGAAGACCACCAGGTCGGCCGCGGCCACCGCCGAGCCGAGCAGGCCTTTGCGGTCTTCCATGCCACCGTCATGCCGCTGGAACGCGCCGCCATGCCGCTCGACCCGGCCACGGATCGCCGCGCTGGAACTCGGCCGACCGTCGACATACAGCACACGGCGTCCATTCAGATGTTCGGCGAGCGCCGACGCCTGCGCGCGCCCTCGGTGTCGGTCATCGCTCGCAGCTCACTGAATTTCTGGATCACCGCTTCGTGGCGCTGGTCGAGCGCCTTGTGAAGCGCCTTCGCCACCGGGCCGCCTTCATGGGCCAGGCTCACGGCGTCATGGTGCACATCGATGTCGCTGCGGCCTTGAACATCCGCAAACTTGGAGACGACCTTTCGAAGTTCCGCGGTGCTGAGGCAAGTGCCGATCACCGAGCAATGGAAGTAAGGCTTGAGCGCCTGCAACTTCGATCGCCCGACAAGCGCGCTGGCCTGCGGGGCCTCCTTCTCGGCACAGCAAGCGGCTGCATGGCCCAGCCGCCCCAGGGCCGCACAGGCTCCCCACAGCAGCCGGGTTCGACGAAGCGAGCTTGAAAGGCGGATTGAGCACGCTGAATCACTCCAAGGAACCGAAATATTCCTGCAAGCAAATCGGTTTCCGCGCGAGCGCACGCCGCCACGGCGCCCGCCATCGCGCGATCAGGTCATCTCCAGCCTGTGATATCGACCTACTGTGTCAATGCAATGCATCAACGTTCGTGCGTCGAAGCGCACACCTCGAGGCGATGCCTCAATACACGTCGCGCAGATAGCGCTTGTCGCTGCTGAGCCGGGCCATGAAGTCATGGGTTTGATCTGCGCTCAGCCCGCCGTGGGTTTGAACCACTTCGCGCAAGGCCCGATCCACATCCTTGGCCATGCGCGAGGCATCTCCGCAGACATAGAAATGCGCGCCGTCTTGAAGCCAGGCCCAGAGTTCGGCGCCGTGTTCGCGCAAGCGGTCCTGGACGTAAATTTTCTCCGGCTGGTCGCGCGAGAACGCGAGGCTCAGGCGATGGAGCCCGCCCTGCTGCTGCATGCCGAGGAGTTCATCGCGATAGTAAAAGTCGGTGGCTTGATGCTGCTCGCCGAAAAACAGCCAGTTGCGCCCACGGTGGCCGCGCGCGCGGCGCTCTTGCAGGAAGCCGCGGAACGGCGCGATCCCGGTGCCCGGGCCGACCATGATCATCGGCGTGTCGGCCTCCATCGGCGGGCGGAAGTGCGCCGCCTTCTGAACAAAGATTGGAACCTTCGCGTCGTGCGCGCGGTCGGCCAGAAAGGTCGACGACACGCCGCCGCGCGGCTTGCCGTTGCAGTCATAGCGAACGGTGGCCACCGTCAGGTGAACTTCATCGGCATGAACGAGCGGGCTCGACGAGATGGAGTACAGGCGCGGTTGCAGGGGCTTCAGCACGCCCACCCATTCGGACGCGGTGGCATGGATCGGATGCGCCTGCAAGACATCGACGATCTGCTTGCCCCAGGTCCAGGCTTGCAAGGCC
>CAHJWV010000586.1 GCA_903643055.1 Burkholderiales bacterium
TGACTTCGGCCGCGCGTGCCTTGCGCGAAGATCGCTGCGACACGGCACGGCACGACGCGCCGGATCGTCGAAGTCTGACCTCGTACTTACGCGTAGGTATCGACACCGCCCGAGGCGATGCGAGTGCGGATGTGCTGCGGCGTCGCGGCGGCCGGCTCGTTGCCACCCACCGCGGTGCCATCGCCACGCCCCGCTGCACCGCGGCCCTGGCTGTCAGAGCGGCCATCGCCCTGCTGACCCGAGGCTTGCTGATGCACGCCACCACCCGACAGCGTGAAGCCGGCATCGCGCATCGCGGCGGCCAGCTCAGGCAGGCCGTTCTCGATGATCTGGCGCGTGTCGGCCGAATCGACGCCGAAGTTGACTTGTGCCTGCGTACCGTCGAGCGCGATCTGCACCGAGATCGGGCCCATGTCGCCGGGGTTCAGGTGCAGCTCTGCCTGCTGGACGCCATCGCGCGCCAGCACGCTGATCTGCAACCCCAGGTCTTTCGGGAATTCGGGCGCGTTGACCGGCGTCGGCACCGTCACGGCGGTGGGCGCAGCCGCTTCGGCGGTGGCCGCCGGTGCGCCGGCCTGAGCGGCCGCCGCCATCGAATCGAACGCATCGGGTTGGGTCGTGGCCTGCACCGGCGCGGCCTGCTCGACAGCAGCCTGCCACGCTTCCTGAGTGGAGCGCTTGCCGGACACCGCATCGGTGGATTGCCCATCTCGCACGCCGCGCAGGCAGTCGGCTGCGCCGGCAGCATCGCCTTCGGCGCCCAGGCCCCCTCGCGGCTTGCGGGCACCTGCCGCAGCGCCTGCGCCGGTGGCGTCGCCTTCCTGGCCTGCATCTAACGAAACACCGTCGCTGACACCCTCTTTGCCGGCCTTCCCGTCTTGCGCGAGCAAGGCTTGACCCGCAGGCAGGCCGGTCGGGGTATCGGCGGCCGGCGCGGGGCGATTCAAATTTGCCATCCAGTCGGCGAGCGCCGGGTCCATCGCCGCGGGCTCATCGGTGGCCTCGGCCTGGCCTTTGGCTTTGGCTTCGGAGGTCGCCTCGGAGCTGGCTTTCGTGCGGGCGTCTTGGGCCTGCGGCTTGTCGGCCTTGGCCGGTGCGCGCTCGCGGGTCACCGGTTTGGCCGGTGCGCGTGCGGCGTTGCTTTTCGCAGCCTGGGCATTGGCATTGGCCGTGTTGGAGGCGGCGCTGCCGCTCGCAGTTTGGGCCGCGTCCGACGAAGCTGCCATGGCAGGCGGTGCGGCCGGTGGTGCCGCAGCGGGCTTTGGCACGGGCTGCGCGACCGGTGGTTTCTGCGCCTCCTGGGCCGCCATGGCCTGGCGCTGACTCAACAGTTGAGCGAAGCCGCCGTCGCGCTGAGCTGCGTTCGGCGAAGCCGAAGCCTGCACATTTGCAAGCAGAGACGCCGGGGATACGGAGGAGGGCTTGATGGCTGAGGTCATGGCGGGATGAGGTCGAGGGTGTTGCTCGGGGGATCGATGATGCGGTGAGGTTCAAGCCGCCGAGGGCTTTTGCATCATTCGGCTCCAGGCCAGACGCGACGCGAACTCATCGGTCTGCTTTTGATCACGCCGATCGGCGGCAAGGCGCAGCTCCTGCATGCGGCGCTCGATCAGCTTGCGCACCGAGGCGACACGCATTTCCTGTTCGCGCAGCCGCTGGCACGCCGCTTCGGCGCGGCCTTCGGCATGCGCGACGATGCGCTGCTGCTGCTCGATGGCCTCGCCCAGGCGGGTGTTGAAACCCTGATAGCCCTGCAGCACGTGGATCGCGTTCTGGCGGCTGAATTGATCGCGAAAGCGCGCTTCGTATTCGGCGCGGTAGGCCACCAGCTGTTCAGCCTGGGACTGCGCAGCCTGATGGGCCTGTGCGGCTTTCAGTGACAGCGTCAGCGCCTCGTCGCGCTCGCGCTCGGCCTGCCCCAGCAAGGCCATCAGGGGTTCGATCGAACGATCGCTCATGACATCACCCCGCTCAAGCAACAGGCCAGCAACGGGCGATGGCAATAGCCATAACGATAGCGAAGGCAGAAGGTGGTTTTCATCATCAGGTTCTCACGAAGGTTCAGGCGCGTAGGTTCAGGCACGTGGGTTCAAGCGTTAACCGCGTTGCGCAACTCACTCATGCTTTGCGGCAAGGTCGAGGGCGTGTGCATGTCTTGCTGCAGCAGCCTGATCATTTGCGGATGGAGTCGAACGGCCGTATCCAGTTCACTGTCATGACCGGGTGCATACGCGCCCAGCTGGATCAGGTCGCGTGCCTTGTTGTGCTTGGCGTAAAGCTGGCGGAAGCGGCGTGCCGCTTCGATGTGTTCGGTCGGGCTGACGTTGTTCATCACGCGCGAGATCGAACGCTCGATGTCGATCGCCGGGTAGTGGCCCGACTCGGCCAGCTCGCGCGACAGCACGATGTGGCCGTCGAGAATGCCTCGGGCGGCATCGGCGATCGGGTCTTGCTGGTCATCGCCTTCCGACAGCACGGTATAGAAGGCCGTGATCGAGCCCACGCCGTGGATGCCATTGCCGCTGCGCTCCACCAATTGCGGCAGCTTGGCAAAGCAGCTCGGCGGGTAGCCCTTGGTGGCCGGCGGCTCGCCGATCGCCAATGCGATCTCGCGCTGTGCCATCGCATATCGGGTTAGCGAATCCATCAGCAGCAACACGTGCTGGCCGCGGTCGCGGAAGTGCTCGGCGATCGCGGTGGCGTAGTTCGCGCCCTGCATGCGCACGAGCGGCGGCGAGTCGGCCGGCGCGGCCACCACCACCGAGCGGCGGATGCCTTCCTCGCCGAGGATGTCTTCGATGAATTCCTTCACTTCGCGGCCGCGTTCACCGATCAGCCCGACCACGATCACATCGGCCGCGGTGTAGCGGGCCATCATGCCCAGCAGCACCGACTTGCCGACGCCGGTGCCAGCAAAGAGGCCGATGCGCTGGCCGCGGCCCACGGTGAGCATCGCGTTGATCGCGCGCACGCCGGTGTCCAACGGCTGGCGGATCGGGTCGCGGTCCATCGCGTTGATCGGGCGGCGGATCAGCGGCTCTTTGTGCACCTGCACCAGCGGGCCTTTGCGGTCGATCGGGTGGCCGTGCGAATCGATCACGCGGCCGAGCAGCCCATCGCCGACAGGCAGATGCTGCGTGCGATCTTCACCACGGCGCCACGGGTGATGGCTCGCGCCGAGCAGCAGCGGTACCACCGGCAGCGGGCGCGGCACGACGCGGGCGCCGCTGGCCAGGCCATGCACTTCACCGGTGGGCATCAGGTAAGCGCGGTCGCCGGAGAAGCCGACGACTTCGGCCAGCACCGGCGCCTGGCCGTCATGTTGGTGGTCGTCCATGTAGATCTGGCACACCGAGCCGACCGGCACGCGGATGCCCGCGGCTTCGAGCACGAGCCCGGCCACGCGCACCAAGGTGCCTTGCGTTTCCAGCGGCACCGGGTCCGAGGCGTAGGTGCCGAGCTGCGACAGGTAGCGCTGCCACTTGTCGCTGATCGATAAAGCCGTGCCGCTGGCAGCGCTCGCGTCGTGATCGCTCGATCGCTTGTTCATGCCGTGCCCTCTTCGGTATCCAGCTCTTCGGGCGCAGCCTGGCCGTCCCACGATTCATCGCAGCCGAGCGCGGCGGCGGCGCGGCGCCAGCGGGCTTCGAGGCTGCCGTCGATCACGCCGATGTCGGACTCGACGACGCAGCCACCGCGCGTCACGCCGGTGTCGGCCAACAGGCGCGCGCCACGCGCGGCCAGCACGTCGGCCGCACCTTGCTGCACCAGCGTGTGGTCGTCGGGGTGCACGCGCAGCGTGATGTGATGGGCGCTGAGCAGCAGGGTGTCAATCGCCTCTTGCGCCACCGTCGCCACCAGTTCGGGGCGCACGGCCAGTTCGCTGCGCACGATCTGGCGGGCCAGGTGCGTGGCCGACACCGCCAGCGCGCGCGCCATGTCTTGCTGCAACGCGTCGATCTGATCGCCGTAGCTTTGGGTAAAGGTGCCGATCTGCGCCGTCATCTGCATTGCAAAACTCTGCTTGAAGCCTTCGAGCGCGACCAGGCCGTCCCGGTAGCCATCCTGGTAGCCGGCAGTGCGGGCCAGGCGTACCTGCTCGGCCAGCACTTCGGCTGGCGAAGGTTGCGGGGGCTGGGGCGGCTGCGGTGGCTCAGGGCGTTGCACCGGGTTCGCCGCCGGCTCGCCGCCCGACAGCGCGCCGGGGCTCCAGGCCGCAAAGGTATTGAGCTCTTCGCGCGGAATGAAGCGGGTGTACGGCGAGGTCGGCTTGGCGCCGCCGCCGGGCGCCGGGGCCGGGCGCATCGGTTTAGAGGAACTGGTCATCACCGCCACCTCCCAACACGATCTGGCCTTCATCGGCCAGGCGGCGCACGATCTTCAACAGCTCCTTCTGCTCGGCTTCGACTTCGCTGACACGCACCGGGCCGCGCGACTCGAGGTCTTCGCGCAGCGTCTCGGCCGCACGGGTCGACATGTTGCGGAAGACCTTCTCGCGCATCTCCGGCGTCGCACCCTTCAGCGCAATCACCAGCGACTCCGACTGCACTTCCTTCATCAGCAATTGGATGCCCTTGTCGTCGACTTTTTCCAGATCGTCGAAGGTGAACATGTTGTCCATGATCTTCTGCGCGAGCTCGTTGTCAGCTTCGCGGATGTAGTCGAGCACCGCGGTCTCGACGCTGCCCCCCAACAGGTTGATCATTTCGGCCGCCGTTTTGACGCCGCCCAACGAGGCCTTGCGCAGCTTGTCGCCACCGGCCAGCACCTTGCTCATCACTTCGTTCAAATCTTTCAGCGCCGAGGGCTGGATGCCGTCGAGCGTGGCCACGCGCACCAGCACTTCGTTGCGCTGGCGTTCGGTGAAACACTTCAGCACGCTGGAGGCCTGATCGAAATCGAGGTGGACCAGGATCGCGGCCACGATCTGCGGATGCTCGTTGCGCAGCAGCTCGGCCACCGAGGTCGCATCCATCCATTTCAGGCTCTCGATGCCGCTGACATCGCCGCCTTGCAATATGCGGTCAATCAACAAGTTAGCTTTGTCTTCACCGAGCGCCTTAGATCGGAAGAGCGTCGTGTAG